>JALSPZ010000018.1 GCA_026985675.1 Flavobacteriales bacterium | reverse complement strand
CTGCTGTTTGAGGTTACGTTAAGGTTGTATTTATAAAAAATATTCAACCGAGTTCAGACAGTTTAGTGAAATGAACAAAAAATTTAGAAAAATACACGTCAGCCTAGCCCCGATAGCTATCGGGATTTTGTTACCATTGAGCAAGGTCGAAATGTTCATCGATGGAAAAAGTAAAAGTTAACTTTATTTAGGACAGGATTGTTTTATTTATAAAAACACAAGGGATATGGGAATATTCTGATAAAACCATTCAAATTGGAAGAATATGAAGTATGCACATTCCCATATTTGGGACAGATTTGTAAAGAAAAAAATTTTCTTTAATAATTTATCGATTTAATTTTCTGTTTAGACAAGGTGTTTTTATAAATAATTATTGAAGTTCGGATTTTTTTCGTATAAGCCAAAGTCCGAAAAAAGTAATCATAGCATTTATTAACAGCAGAACATAACCGATATGAAACCCTGTCCATTTGATTATTAAAACATTTAAAATCCAAGATAAAATAGGGGATAAGATAACTATAAAAGGAACAAATTTGTCTTTAATATCATATTTTGTTAATAAACCAAAAGCATATAAACCCAATAAAGGTCCGTAGGTATATCCTGCTATTTGAAATACCATATTGATAACGCTGTCGTTATTTATCGCTTTGAATATCAATATTATAAGTATAAGTAATACGGAAAAAGCAATATTTACTTTTATACGGATTTTTTTCTTTTCTCCATCGGATTTGTTTTCGGTATTTAAAAAATCAGTATAAAATGAAGTAGTAAGCGCTGTCAGTGCTGAATCTGCCGATGAAAATGCGGCTGCTGCAATTCCCAGTAAAAATACGACACCCGCTGTTATCCCCAAATTATTTAGTGCCAATCTTGGAAAAATTGTATCGGTTTCCAAAAAATGTCCTGCTTGGTCAATAGGAATATCAATACCTTTTTGCTGAATAAAAACATATAACAATACTCCTAATGAAAGAAAAATTAGGTTAGTAATTACCAAAATTATACTATATAAATATATATTTTTTTGTGCTTCTTTAAGCGTAGGACAAGTCAAACTTTTTTGCATTTCGTTTTGATCAAGACCGTTCATCGCAATGGCTACTACAATTCCTGTTATAAATTGCTTGTAAAAATTCTTTTCGTAATTCCAATCCCAATTAAAAATATTTGAATATTTACTATGCTGTATCGTATTTATCACGCCTCCAATTGACAGATGTAAATTTTTAGCTATAAGAATAATGATAACAATCACGGATAATAACATCATAGAAGTTTGGAAAATATCCGTCCAAACAATTGTTTTAATTCCTGCTTTATAAGTATATGCCCAAATCATCAAAATAGTTACAATAACCGTAATGATAAAAGGTATATTATAATGACTGAAAAAAGTGAAATGAAGCACGGTCGCTACTACAAATAAACGCAAAGATGCTCCAATGGATTGTGATAATAAGAATATTGAAGCTCCTGTTTTATGAGAAATTTTTCCCAAACGAGAACCCAAATAAGAATAAATTGATACGAGTTTTAAACGGTAATACAAAGGCAACAAAACCAGAGCAATCAATAAATAACCTACTAAATATCCCAAAACCAATTGAAAATAATAAAAATTTGTATTTCCAACTTCTCCGGGGACAGAAATAAAAGTAATTCCCGATAGCGAAGCACCTATCATTCCAAAAGCCACAACATACCAAGGAGATTTTCTATTTCCAGTAAAGTAGGTTTCAACATCGGCATTTTTGGAAGTGAAATGAGATATAAACATCAATATACCGAAATATACTAAAAAAACAAGTAAAACAATAAGCGGATTCATAAAAGTGATTTATAATTCCAACAAAAATAAAAAATTTAATTAACTTTAATTTTTAAAAAAATCATTATACAATGAAAAAAACTAAAATATTCATAAAGCCATTAGATACGGAACAAGAAATAACCGAATGTGCTTCTTTTATTTCCAATACGGAACCTTGGAATATTTTAAAAATAACTGCGGAACAGTTGGAAAACACTTTACGCGATAGATTTTACGAATCTTATATTGCTTATGTCGGAGATGAAATAGCCGGGGTTGCAATCATACAATTAAAAGGTGTTTGTACGGGTTATTTAAAAAGTATTGCCGTGAAAGAAAAATTTAGGAAAAACAAAATAGGCAGTTTGCTTATGGATTATATCGAAAAACGAATTTTTTCCATACATCCGAATGTGTTCCTGTGCGTATCATCTTTTAATGAAGGAGCTAAAAGGTTCTATATCAAACGAGGATATAACGAAATCGGTATAATCAAAGATTATGTTGTAGAGGGATACGATGAAATTTTGATGAGAAAAAGTAAAGGACCAATATCATAAAGACGATAATTGAGAACTTATTCTCAAATTATTAAACAAAATATAGCATTATAGAGATATTACTTAATCAATAAACTATTAAACAATAATTTATAAGCAACTTGTGTAGATGCTCTAAATTGCGGATTAAAACTAAACAATATCATTTGACCTTTATTTTTCTTTAACCATACAATAGCGGTTTTATTAGCAATAAGATTTATTTTTTCTGCATAGCCACTCATTAAAATATTTTTATCGGAAAATTTTGCTATTACTCTTCTATCCATATCATAAGCGGGCAAATCTGTGATAAATACGGGACGTCCGCGATAAAAAACCCCAATGCTTTCAGGTAATCCCAAATTAATATCAAAATCTTTTTTCAATTTTATCTTGACCAGTGAACCGGGACAATATAAACCTTGTTTTTTCAGACTACTTGAAATATCCTTAAATGGCAAAACAAAATCCTCGTTTTCTTTTGAATTTACAGGTACGGACAAATTACCTTCAAACAAACCGGTGGAACGTCCCCAAGCCAATATTACTCCTCCGGAATTTAGAAATTTCATCAAATTGTCCATCCCTTTTTTGCCAATACCTTTGGTAAATTCTCTCGGGAAAAACGGCGTGGAATATGATCCGCTACTTGTTTTTGACTTGCCTTCTTTAAGAATATCTTTATCATTGTCCGGAAAAATCACGACATCAAAATTTTTATTAAAATCGATGTTTTTAAATTCTCCAGGGTGAATTACATTGTATTTTATATGGTAATTATCAAAGATAAAACGTGTCCAACCTGCATCGGAATCTTGTAAATATGTTTCAACCAAAGCAATTCTAGGCAATTTTACTTCTTTTGCTGATAAATTTATTTTTTTATTCACAAAAACAGGATCAATATTGATATCTGTCAAAATTTCTTTTATTTTAGATGTTTTGGGAATTATAAAACTACCTTTTGAAATTTTTAAATTATTATCAGCATAAGATTTTGTTAAACGCAAGACCTTCAAACCTAAACTTTCGGCTTTAAACATTGCTTTATAACTATCATTATATTCTACCGGAAATACGGCGTAAGTATATATTTTGGGAATTTGATTGTTTTTTATTGAAAATTTGCCTTCGACAAGCTCAATATTATTTTCCAATTCAGGATATGATTTTTCAATTTCATCGGTCAAAACACCTCTGTGTAAAGGTAAAGACCAAGTGGTAATATCGTAGGGGAGAATAAGTTTTCCGTTTTTACTGTAATGTCTAACAGGAAATTCTTGTGCTTCCAATATCTCTTTTATAAATGCTCTAAAAGGTTGGGATAGCGGAACGACGATATCTCCTTTTTTGTAGAGTCTATTATCCAAATTGACATCTTGTTTTAATTTGTATATTTTGATCCCGTGTTCTTTCAATAAATTTACCATTCGCACCATTTCCGAAAGGTCGTGTTGCTTTAATGGTATGATGTAATAATAGGGAGCTTGTGTTTTTCCTTTATTTATTTCCTTTTTACACAAATGATTTTTAAGACGCAAAATTTCGTCTTTATGCAACGAAGCTGTATTGATAACCGAAAAAGTTGAAGCCAATTCATATTTTATAATATCTGATAAACGCCACCAACCGCCGGGCCAAGGATCGGGAAAATTAGATGATTTTTTGTATTCGGATAAACCTTTTCCACTGACATATAATTCATTATCTTCAATAAAAATAGGGGTGGCTATTCGGGCGCTAGCCATTTCGGTTAGTAGAGAAATAATATTTTTCCAATGAGATGTTTCGGTTGACCCCGGCCAATAGTCATCAAATTCGTAGGAATGTGCAACTCCTTTAAGTCCTTGTGCGGTCATATCTTTTTGCATACCTATACCGAAAAGTCCGTCCCAAGTCCAGAGTTCCGCATCTACATTTTGGGCGATAGGGTCGTGTTTGGGTGGAACAAAACATCTTACACGCCTATGCCACATTTGATGTTTTTCGATTAAAATTTGAGGAAACCATTCGTCGTTAAAAAAACGATTTACGGCTTTGGTTTCCGATTGTGAAAGTGTAATAAAATCACGATTGTTATCGTGTCCGACATATTTGTTATATACCCCCGGATACCAAGTGCCTTCATATTTTGTGCCTTTGTATTTATTGTAATTATGCACAATCATATCCATACCATCAGGATTATGAGGTACAATTATATAAACAACATTTTCAATATTTTTTAATAAAACAGGGTCTTTGGTCGTGGCAATTTTATAGATAACCAAAGGAGCGGCTTGCATTGGAGCTACTTCGTCGGAGTGCATCGAAAGTGTGGCCAAAATAAAAACTTTTCCTTCTTTGACATATTTTTCAACTTGTTCATCAGTTAATTGACCGTTAATAGCCAATTCTTTGTTTATTTCTTTAAGGCGAGTTAGATTTTTTAAATTATTTTCCGCTGAAAGTAAAATGGCATACATAGGTCTGTTGAGCATTGTTTTGCCTATTTTTATCAACTTTACCCGTTCCGATTCTTTATCAACAATTTTTGCATAATTGATAAATTGTTCATAATCAAACATCATTCTATCTGTTCCGGGTTTGAATTTAAAAAAATCTTCGGGTTTTGTAATTTGGGACGTTATTATAAAAGTGTTTATAAATAATAAAGAAATTAACAATACTTTTATTTTTTTTTTCATCAGAACCGATTTAAAATTTTTAAAAGATAAAATTACAAAAAATTATTATATTTTTTTTGCTAATTA
>JALSPZ010000017.1 GCA_026985675.1 Flavobacteriales bacterium | reverse complement strand
CGGCTTTTACTTCTCAAAAAAATTAACACACACAAACTAATAATGAGAAGTTTTGTTCGACACAAATATACAAAGAAAAACAAGCATCCAATTGCTGATTTTATATTCGTCGTAAATTAATTCATATCCGTTATTTATTTTTAAATAATTCTTTAATGATAGGTCTTTTTCTAACAGAGACGGGAACTTTGTCCCCATTGGACAGTGTAATATTACCGGAAGATTCCAAAGAAACAATATGTTTTATATTGACTAAATGTGATTGATGAGTCCGAATAAAATTTTCTTTACCCAAAATTTTTTCATAATATTTTATATTCTTGGAAACCGTAATCTTTTTATTTTTCAGAATAAAAGTTGTATAAGAACCGTCTGCAACCAACCTAATGATATCGTCTTCTGGGAACATACATTTACCTTGGGTAGTATTGAGACTCAGTTTCTTGGATTGTTGTTGGGTATAACTATTTAAAAGTGCTAGTAATTCCCTATATTTATCTTTATCTTTTTTTAATTTTATAGCTCTTTTAACTGCTGCTTGTAGTTCTATCGGATTGATAGGTTTTAATAAATAATCAATTGTGCTGTATTTAAAAGCCTTAATAGCAAATTCATTGTATGCCGTTGTGAAAATGATACCAAAATTTATTTCACCGAATTTTTGAAGCAATTCAAAAGCTGTTCCATCCACTAATTTAATATCCAAAAAAACCAAATCTGGATTATGAAAATTGATAGCACTATAAGCATCCTTAATTCCAACAGCTGTTGCAACTATTTTTATGTCTTTGAAAAAATTCTCCAACATAAAATGTAAAATCTTTTGAGCGGCAGCTTCGTCTTCAACTATTATTACTTTCATAGTTTAAAGTTTTATATTGTAAGCAGAAAAGAACTTTGGTTCCTTTATTTATTTTAGTAATTTTAAAAATATATTTTTTATTACCGTTAAATATTTTCAAACGTTTTCTTATGATATCCAAAGCATGTTCTTTGTTATCCTTCTTGGTTTTTTCCGACCGAAAACCTTTTCCGTTGTCCATAATCTCAAAACACAAAAGTTGCCCTTTTTTATTAATAACAATTTTTATTTCACCTTGATAATCAATATTAGATAAACCATGTTCAATAGCGTTTTCAACAAAGGGTTGAAGTAGAAGCGGAGGAATTAAAACTTTTGAGGGTTTAATTTCATCATCAATTATTACCTCAAAATAAATACTTTTTTCGAGTTTTGTTTGTTGTAATTGAATATAATCGTTTAACAATTCTATTTCTTGTTTTAACGGGATACTTCCTTTATTGACATATTCAAAATTCTTTCTCATTAAATTACCAAAATTCGAAAGATAACCAATAGCTTTTATTGGAGAGTCATATATCAAAGTTTTTTGTAATGCCGCCAAAGTATTAAAAATAAAATGAGGTTTTAATTGTTGGCGTAAAAGTTTTTTTTCCAATTCTACTTTTTCTTTTTGGATTTTTAAATTTTTATTTCGAAAAATAAGCAAAGCTATTACCAGTAACAAAAACAAAACAGCCCCCAATAGCCAAAAAAACCTGTTATTTAATTGCAATTTATGATTTTTTAATTCCAAGTTTATTTTTTCTAAATTCAGATTGTAATTTTTCTCCAAAAGTGCAATTTTTTCTTTATTTTTTTCTTTTTCATAAGCCAATTCGAGAGAATCTCTCTTTTTTAACCATTTTATAGCATCTTTATTTCCTGTTACCGTTGAAAGTCTCAAAAAAGCCGAAAAAGTTTTTATACTATCCGGTTTATTTCTACAAGCGGCTAATGATTTTTGAAAATAAAAACGGGCTGAGTCCATTTGTTTTTTTTGTATATAAATAAACCCAATTTGTCTCGACAAATCAGAAGATGGTCCTAATAAAGAACTTTCCCTGGCTTTTTCCAAATATGAAAAAACCGTATCCAAAGGTTTTTTTAAATGATAGGCAATTGAAGCTATATTACTGTAAAATTTGGGCAAAAACGTATCATCACCTGTTTTTAATTTAATGCTTAGTCCTTTTTTATAATAAAAATAAGCTTGATTCAAACTGCCTGCATGTTTATACATTGTTGCTATATTTTGATATGTTGAAGCCAAACCTATCAAGTCTTTATATTTCTCTTGATTACTGGCTACTTTTTTCAGAATCTTTAATGCCTCGTCAGCATCTCCGGATAATTTATAAATATGGGAAATGGAAACATTAATTCTATCGATTAATTTCGGATAATTATTTTGTTTAGCTATTTTTAATGCTTCAAATAGCTCATTAGTCGCTTCATCTTTTTTTTCTAAATGTATGTATATAATACTTAAATTAATCTTTGACTTTACAAGTTCTTTATATTTTTTAAGATGTTTGGCTATTACAATGGCTTTTTGGGTGGAAAATTTGGCTTGTTTATATTTTTTTAATTGTAGTTGTTCCTTCCCCAGTTGATGATATATTTTCCACTGTAAATAAAGAGGAACTTTTTCGATATTTTTTTGTTGAAAAGTATCAAAAAAAGCAGCTCTTTCCAACAATTTTTTCTGACTATAAATATTTATCAACGAATCCCACCGCTTCTCAAATTTGTTAACTTCCGGATGAGAAGGCTTTTTATTACAGGATAATAATAAAAAAAGCAAGGAAATTTTTATTATTTTTTGCAAATTCATTGCTAATTTAATATTTATAATAAATAATTTTCAAATATAACATTAAATTTTTAAATACGCCTGGTTTATTTTTTATTCTCAAAATAATCTATACAAAAATATACTCGTGTGCCGTTCTCGGTGGAATCCATTGTAAATCGGGTAAAAGTATCTTTATTGAAATATTTTAATCTTTTCTTTAAAATATCCAAAGCGTGTTCTCTATCGCTTTTTTGTGATACGGGTTTAAGGTTAAGCATAGAGCCGTTGTCGATAACTTCAAAACAAATTTTATTTCTTTTATTGAAAATTCTAACAATAATTTTTCCTTGTTTTTCCATATTTGCAAATCCATGTTCAATGGAATTTTCAATAAGAGGTTGTAACAATAAAGGTGGGATACTTATTAATTCGGGGTTTATTTCAGGGTCTATTTCAAAAATAAGCTCAAAGTCTTTTTCCATTCTTATCTTGTGCATTTCCGCATAATCTTTAAGTAGGTTTATTTCGTCGGACAAAAGAATTTCTCCTTTATTTATAACTTCAAAATTGTTACGCATAAGGTGAGCAAACTTTGATAGATAAGTAAGCGTTTTCATAGGCGATTCAAAAATAAGTGTCTTTTGCAAAGCAGCCAAACTGTTAAAAATAAAATGCGGTTTAAGTTGTGCTCGCAATAATTTTTGTTCCAAAAGAAGTTTTTCTCTTTGCAATTTTAATGATTTGTTTAGGTAAGTTAAACTGGAAATAATCCCGATAAATAATAAAATCAATACACCAAACCAGTATAAATAAATATTTTTTTGGAGTTTTTTGTTTTTTATAGAGAGTTTTATCTTTTCAAGATTTAAATTATAGTTTTTTTCTAATAATTTTATTTGATCTTCAGCTTTGGCTTGCTCTATTAATAACAATAACGAATCCTCTATTTGATGATATTTTCTAATTTTCGGGATATCTTTTTGTTGCATGGCTAGTTGCAAAAGTGCCGCAACAGTAATTTTTTTATCTATATTTTTAGGAGAATTTTCATAGGCTTTCCAATAATAATATTCCGCCTTTTCGAAATTTTTATTTTTTAAATACATATGAGCGATATTATGGTATTCATCATTGATATTTAAACCATATTTTTTTTTAATTTCAATCGCTTTATTAAAAAATTCCAAGGCTTTTTCTGTTTCATTATTTTTATTGAGGTATAATGCACCTAGATTATTATAATTAATCGCTATGCCTTGTATATCATTAATTTTTTGATCAATTTCCAATGCACGTAAAGTATAAGAAATAGCTTGCGAGAAATCTTCTTTTTGAGCACTTATCAATCCCATGTTTTGAAAAGTAGCTGCCATTCCCACAGAATCCTTTTCTTTTTTTTGTATTTGTAAAACTTTTTCCAAAAAATTTAAAGATTTATTATAATCCCCCGAATCATAAAATAAATGTGCCAACTCACTATAAGCCCTACTTTCTACACGAGCAGAACCAATTTCTTTTGCAATATTCAAGCCTTTATTTATAGCTTCCAGCTGTTTAGCTTTTTTCCCTAAATTCCCATAAACTATTCCCATATTTATATAAACTTTCCCCAAGCTTTCTTTATTTTTAAGTTGTTTATAAATAGGAATTAATTCTTCCAAAACCTTAAGCGCTTCCTTTGATTTATAGGTATCTATCAAAACATTGGCTTTATCAAACATAAGTCTTGCTTTATCACTTAAAGAAAGATTGGGTATAGCTTTTAAAATGGAATCGTATTTCTTAATTTTAATATTAAAAGCCAAAGTATCGATACTTTTGGTAATCGAATCAATTTTAATTTCTTGTATCTGTTGTTGTGTGCGACTATGATTGAAACAAGAAACAAGAAAAATAAAAAAAAGAATAAAAAAAATGTTTTTTAACATATGAAAAACTTATAATTAAGTGCAAAAGTATAAAATTTCTTTTTTATGTATATTTAACGTAATTTTGAAGTTTGAAACTTATGAAGCATTTTCACATTAAAATATTAACCTATTTGTTGATATATCTCTTATTAGCTCCTTCTTTGATAAGATTTTATCACTTTTTAAGTTATCCGCATAAATTCACTTCTATTCGGAAAGAACAAAAAATAAAATCCCCCGACAACTTTTTTTGTAATGTTTTTCATAAAAAAGTTTTATCAAATTATACTTATACCCCTACTTTAACCATTGAATTTATCAATACATTATTTGACGATTGCATTGATAATGGAATTCTATTTTCAAAAAAAGAATTTTTCATACACTTTCACTTACGTGCACCTCCGGTTATTTTGAGCTAAATAATAACGGTTAATCCTTTAATAATTTAATCTTTACATTTAAAATTTATTGATTTTTTACACAAAATTATTAATTATTGTTTTTAATGTATTTATCAATCTACTTAAACAATTATATGAGAGCAAGGTAATTCCATATTTGCATAAATTTTAGAATTACTTCATAAACAATAAGTTATAA
>JALSPZ010000016.1 GCA_026985675.1 Flavobacteriales bacterium | reverse complement strand
TTAATGGCTCACAAAATATTGTGATAGCCAATGATGGAGGTATTGCTTACTCTTCAAATGCAGGAAATAGTTTTGAAGCTAGAAATAATAATTTTAATGTTACTCAATTCTATCATATGGCTGTTGCGCCGACTACAGCTCTCAATGGAGAAAATTTTCTGGCAGGAGCACAAGATAATGGAACACAAATGTTTAGAAATGCTCAAAGTGGAGTAACTTATGCTATTGAAGTCCAAGGAGGTGATGGAGCATACTGCTTTTTTGACCAAGACGGAGTGGATAAATACAGAATTTCAAATTATGTCTATAATAATTATATACAACTTTATAATTATCAAAACGGTTCAACCATTACTGTAAATTCAGAATTTGGTAGTAATGGAGACTTTATAAACCAAGAAGCTCTGGATTCACATTTGAATATTTTATATACCAATTATAGCGTACGATCATCAAACGGAAATACATATCAATTGAGAAGATATAGCAATTTGTTGGGAAGTATTCAGAAAACAATTATACAAAATGCGGAAATCAATTCTTTTCCCACAGCTTTAAAGGTTTCGCCATATACAACCAACTCATCTAAATTGTTTGTAGGACTTCAAAACGGCAAACTTTTAAGATTGGATAATGCTGATACCAATCCTGTGTTTACTGATATCTCGGGAGATCAATTTGTAGGAAGTATTTCCGATATTGAGTTTGGTGATAATGAAGACAAAATTTTTGTTACTTTCTTTAATTATGGTGTAACCAATATTTATTATACCGAAGACGGTGGAGCCACTTGGGTTGCCAAAGAGGGCAATCTTCCCGATATGCCTGTTAATTGTATTTTGCAAAACCCCTTGCGTCCGGAAGAGGTTATCATCGGGACGGATTTGGGTGTTTGGAGAACTACAAATTTCTTTGATACACAGCCTATTTGGGAACAATCCTATAATGGAATGAGTAGTGTTAAAGTAACCGATTTGGAAATGAGAGATGATTATAAAGTTTATGCTTCAACCTATGGAAGAGGAATTTTTTCAGGAATGTTTACTTCCACCTCCGGAGTAGAAAAAATTGATAAACAAAATTTATTGAAAATTTATCCCAATCCGGT
Source organism: Flavobacteriales bacterium (assembly GCA_026985675.1). Classification (GTDB taxonomy): domain Bacteria; phylum Bacteroidota; class Bacteroidia; order Flavobacteriales; family Flavobacteriaceae; genus JALSPZ01. The sequence goes on along the minus strand of JALSPZ010000016.1, from coordinate 4,155 downwards.
TGTTGATGTTTTGAATATTGAGTTGCCCGATATATCTATTAAAGAATTGATTATTTATGATTTGAAAGGAAAAGAGATTATCAGAAAAGAAAATCAATCATTTAACAGTGGTATAGATGTTTCATATTTGAAAAAAGGAACTTATTTGGTGAAAATAATTAGTAATGACGGTATCTTTACCGATAAATTTATAAAATTGTAGATTTCATATATTTTATCTATAAAAAGCGGAAAGATTTGGTCTTTCCGTTTTTTATTTCAATTATTTTGTATATATTGGGTTGTCTATTTTATTTCTTATGTTTAGTTGGTTTCCCGATATTAAATTTAATCGAAATCAAAGAATTGGCATATTGTTTTTGCTGGGAATTATCTTTACGCTACAAATTTTTATTTTTTATTTGAATTCAGCTTCTTCGGCAGACAATTTTAGTAAAGGAGATATACCAAAGGATTTGGTCAAGCAATATGATTCGTTAAAACAAATACGACAACAGCAGAAAAAAATTAAAATTTATCCTTTTAATCCGAATTATCTTACCGATAATAAAGCCTATTTTTTGGGAATAGACTTAAAAATTTTGAACAAAATAAAAGCATATAGACAACAAGGCAAATATTTTCATTCGAAGGAGGATTTTAAAAAGATTTCAGGAATTTCAGATTCATTATATAATATTTTGGAACCTTATATTGATATCCCGAGTTTTACAAATCATAAGACTTTTTCAAAACTACATAAAATAAGTTCAAGAAATATCAATAAAGCTACTGCACAAGATTTAACCGTTATTAAGGGAATAGGAGAAGTTTTGTCCGATAGAATAATCAAATACAGAAATTCAATAGGTGGTTTTAAGGACAAATCCCAATTAAATAAAGTTTACGGATTGGAAAAAGATGTAATAAACAAAATTTGGAATGTTTTTTATTTACCGGAAAATGATATTTCAAAAATTTCTATAATTAAAAAACCTATAAATACAGCTAATGTGGAAGAATTAAAAAAGGTTTACGGAATAGGGGATAAGCTCGCCGAACGTATTATTAATTATAGAAATAAACTTGGAGGTTTTAGTATTAAAGAACAATTAAATGAAGTTTATGGTTTAAAGCCCGAAGTAATTCAAGAATTATGGAGATATTTTGAGATTAAACATCCTAAAAAGATATTGAATAAGATTGATTTAAACGAAGCCAATATTAAAGATTTGGCAAAAAATCCATATATCGATTATCAGTTGGCAAAGAAAATTATTTCATATAGAACTTTGCACAGCGGCTTTAATTCAGTGGAGGAATTAAAAAATATCCCTGAATTTCCAAAGAAAAAATTTAAAGTTATTTCTCTTTACCTAAAAATAGAACCATAAAAAAAGCCCGGATTTCCGGGCAAAATTTAGTAAAATTTATAAAGAGTTAATCATTCATAGACATTAAAAATTCTTCATTGGTTTTTGTATCTTCGATACGTTCTTTAACAAACTCCATAGCTTCCAGAGGATTCATATCCGCCAAATATCTACGAAGCAGCCACATTCTTTGAAGTGTTCTTTCGTCGTGTAATAGATCATCTTTTCTGGTGCTGGAAGCCGTAATATCAATAGCGGGGAAAATTCTTTTGTTAGCCAAACGTCTGTCCAATTGCAACTCCATATTTCCTGTTCCTTTAAACTCTTCAAAGATTACTTCATCCATTTTGGAGCCGGTATCGATAAGAGCAGTTGCTATAATGGTAAGCGATCCACCTTCTTTGATATTCCTTGCCGCACCGAAGAAACGCTTGGGTTTGTGCAAAGCATTGGAATCAACACCTCCTGAGAGAACTCTACCGGAAGCAGGTTGAACCGTATTATAGGCACGGGCAAGGCGTGTAATAGAATCCAATAAAATAACGACATCCATTCCGCTTTCTACCATTCTTTTGGCCTTTTCAATAACCATATTAGCAACTTTTACGTGATTGGATGCCGGTTCGTCAAAAGTGGAAGCAATTACTTCTCCTCTTACGCTTTCTTTCATATCGGTAACTTCTTCGGGGCGTTCATCAATCAATAGGACAATTTGGTAAACTTCCGGATGATTGTATGCTATAACATTTGCTATATCTTTAAGCAACATTGTTTTTCCGGTTTTGGGTTGCGAAACAATCATTGCACGTTGTCCTTTACCAATGGGCGCAAACAAATCTACAACTCTTGTGGAAAGTGTAGCACCTCTACCGGCGAGATTTAGTTTTTCATTGGGAAATAAAGCCGTAAGATGCTCAAAAGCTACTCGATCACGAACAATTTGCGGATCTTGATTATTTATCTTTAATACCTTTATCAAAGGATAATATTTTTCCCCTTCTTTGGGTGGACGAACAATTCCTTGAACGGTATCACCGGTTTTTAATCCGAAAAGCCGAATTTGCGAAGGTGAAACATATACATCGTCAGGGGAGCTTAAATAATTAAAGTCTGCCGAACGTAAAAAACCATATCCGCCGTCGTTGTGGATTTCCAAAACACCATCGGCTTCTATAATACCATCAAATTCAAATTCTTCTTTTTTTTGATTTCTATTGCGTTGATTTTTTTGAGTATAATCTCTGTTTTTGGTATTTTTTTCTTGTTCTTTTTTGTCGTTTAAAGAAGAAGTTTCTTTTGTTTCACTTACTTTATTTTCCTCTTTTTTTAGTTCTTCCCCATTATTTGTTTGTGTAGCGTTAGGTTTATTATCTGACGAGACTCTTTTTCTCTTTTTTCTTTGACTTTTGTTTGAGTCTATTTTTTCATCTTTCTTTTCTTCAACATTTACAGTATTTTTTTCACTTGTCGGCTTATTTTCTTCTGCTTGGACGGTAGTCTTATTTTCAGTTGGATTAGTTTTTTTTCTTCTTTTTTTATTGGCGGGGGTTTTATTTGAAGTTTCCGATGGGGCTTGCGGAAGTATTTCTTTTACTTTTTCGGGATTGTCTGCTTGAAAATCCAGAATTTTGTAAATCAACTCCATTTTTTTTAGGTGATAATACTTTTTAATTCCAATTTTTTTGGCTATTTCTTGCAACTCGGCAAGTTTTAGCTGCTTTAAAGCTTCAATATCAAACATATATCAATAATTTTTTTAATGTGTTGTTACACGGATGAGGTTTTATAATTTTATAAAATTTAGATTCAGTTTTGAAAAATCACGTAGTAGCGTGTGTTTTATACTGCAATAATAAGAATTTTTTTTTAATTCAAAGGATTTCAAAAAATTTTTTTCTACTTCCGATTTTTCTACATTGAAAATTATACTTACTTTTGTGTGGAATAAAAAGATTTGATATGCTACAACGTATTCAGACGGTTTTTATGTTAATAGCTTTTATTCTATTGAGTTTCGCAAGCTTTTTAGGATTTGACGGCGATTTTTCACTAACTTTTATCGGGTTTAGTGTAGCATCGTTATTGGTTTTTATTAATATTTTTCTATTTAAAAACAGAAAATTACAAATTCGATTGAATTATTTAGTCATTTTACTAATATTAATTGTTTCGGGTTTATCTTTTTACCAATCAGGGATATTGTCCGGAGAAAAGCAATTTTCTGAGAAGGACATTGAGTGGCTGATACCGCTGGTTTCTATCGTTTTTTTACTTACTGCCAATAAGTATATCAAGCGGGACGAAGCCCTTGTAAAATCCGTGGACAGAATTAGATAAATCCGATTTTATTGTTGTAAAAAAGCCATTCTTTTCGGATGGCTTTTTTTGTAAAAATTTACTTAAAATTTACTTTTATAAAAATTTATCTTTCCTATCTTGCGTTTTCAAAAAAAATAAATGAGAAATTTTTTATACATATATATATTATTATTTGTTTTGCCAATCGATGCGCAACACTCTATTCAAAAAGATACTTTAAAACAAATCGTGATTTCTACTTCTACTGGTGAAATTTTTTCCAAAAAAGATGTTCCGAAATCCGTAAAAGTTATTTTCGCCAAAGAAATTTCCGCTTTACCTGTGGAAAATATAGATGAATTATTGGAGAATATTGCCGGTATGGATATACGAACGCGTGGAAGTAAAGGTGTGCAATCCGATATCAGTATTCGCGGGGGAAATTTTGATCAGGTTTTAGTATTATTAAATGGTATTCCGGTTAATAATTTTCAAACCGGTCATC
>JALSPZ010000015.1 GCA_026985675.1 Flavobacteriales bacterium | reverse complement strand
AAATTGTGCATTGGCTTGAAACGTTAGTAAAATAAGTAGTAAAGCTAATTTTTTCATCATTAATATTTTAATTGTTATATATTTTTACGCAACCGTAATCGGAGTTTATTTTGATACTTGAATTGGTGTTTTCGTTGCCATAAACGGCTACGATATGTTTGTTGCCTGACTCCTCAATTTGTTTATATACTTTTAAATTGTCATATTTAAAACACCCGTAATCCTGATCCATATAAAAATGATAAGCAGCTTGTTGCGTATTGATAATTTTGACATTGGTATAATCACAAACCAAACGTATTTTTTCAAAATCCGGACGCAAAGTTTCAATTTTAATCGAACCGTAATCACCCTTAAAATCCAAATAATTAATATTTGCAAAATAACGCGTTTGATAATCTCCTTCTCCTTCCACCCACATAGCATCATCAACCCTTATGCTTCCGTAATCATTGGAAAAATACAATTTTCTAACTTTTCCGATATTTATTTTGGTATAATCGGATTTGATATCCAAAAAATAAGCATTGTTGATATCGATTTTGGAGTAATCCGCTTCAATTGTTCCGTTTTTGATAAAATCCAAATTACTCGACGAAAAATAATCCACCTGAATTCTATTTTGTCCGGCATTCAACTCGCCGATATCAAACTTCCCGTAATCGGCTTTCAAATCCAAACTGCCGTTCAATACATCTATATATATATTCCCGTATTCATTATCGATAAACAGCTGATTATCCACAGGCATTTTTACAAAATAATTGATTTTAAAACTTACGCCTTTGGTTTTTTTTCTCCCGAATAATGTAATCCAAGACCAAGTAGAATAACTCGACACATTTTCCAAATCGGTTTTGCCGAAAACATCTCCGTTTTCTTGAAAAAGTTTTATTTGTATTTCATTCAATCGTTCATCCAAATCCTCTTTATGATCACCGGTAACTTCAATTTTCACTTCCACTTCCACATTATTTTGTTGCCAAGTGCTGACATTCACATTTCCATACGAGTTCTCAATATGCACCGACGATTGCATCGATACATCAAAACTTTGTTTTACAACTTTGATTTTTTTATATTTTCCATCGGCGGCAAAAGATTTTGCCAATGAAAATACCAAAAACAAAATCAATAACAATCTAAATTTGACCCTGTTCATAATATGTATTTTTAATTTTTTTAATTTCTTCCAATTGTTGTTTGGTAAATTCCAATAATTGTATGCGTTGTCTAAAATTTTCAATCATTGCATTGATTAAGGCTTTATTTTCATTATTTATCCTAAAATCTTTTAACAATTTATCATAATCTTTTTCCAATTTTTTCAATTGGGACATTGTCTCCTCAACCAATTTTCTACTTTCGGGTGTTTCTTCCGTTTGTATAATTTCTAACTCTTGTTCAATAATTTCAGTAAAATAATCTTGTGTTTTTTTGATTTCCGGTTGCACAAATGCCGCTTGTTCGGCTTCAACAAATTTTTGGTAGCCGCCGATACTTCCACCCAAAAACATAATAAGAACAGCAGCGGCTATCCAAAATTTTCTTTTGTGATTTTTTTCCGTTTTTCGATTGCTTAAACGCCGGGCAAACCTTTCCCGATGACCGGCTTTTGGCTCCAAAATATCATAATCCGCCGGATTATTAAAAATGTTTTTTTGAAAATCCATATTCTTCTACTAATTTTTGTTTCAATTTTGCTTTTGCTCTTGAAAGCATAGTTCTTGCATTGGCATAAGAAATTTGCATAATTTCCTGTATTTCTTCAAAATCATATCCTTCTATATAATACAAACTGATAATTATTCTGTAATTTTCTTTAATCTCACGCAAGGCTTTCAATACATTATTTACTTGTATCTTTGAAAAATCGATTTCTTCCGTTGGTTCTTCAATCATATCTTTATCTAACAATTCTAAACCAACATTTTTGAATTTTTTGTTTTTACGTAAAAACCCCAAAGCTTCATTAACAACAATTTTTTTAAGCCAAGCCCCATAAGTCGATTCGGATTGATATGAATTAATTTTGTCAAATGCTTTGATAAAAGCTTCCTGCATAACATCTTCGGCATCATCAAAATCATTCACAATTCGGTATGCGGTATTAAACATCGCTTTATAATACAGCTCATACACCTTCAATTGTGCCTTTTGATTATTTCGCTTACAATCTGCTATTAACTTTAGTATTTGATTCGAATCTTTCAATACATAAATTTCTTAAACCGGAAACAAAATTCATTATAATAATGCTAAAACTAACAAAATGTTACAGTTTTTTTTCAATTTTTTTTTAGGAAGAATTTTTTGGGCGTGTCCCTTCCGACACCAGCCGCCCAATACCAAAAGCACCAATTTCTTAATTCAATATATAGATGCTTTTGGTATTACTCCACGGGTCGGGCTTTTCGTTCAAATTCCGTTTGTGCCGCCTCGTTGTTTTTGGGGAAATACGGGGGCTTCTACGGTCGCCTCCGTTTTCCAAAAACAATCGGACAGCACTTCACTTCATAACCACTTCAATCCCTCACGCACGCTAACCGCCAACATCATTGCCATAAATAAACAAACCCCACCTCACCAAATAAATTCAATATTTTTTTTAAATACCCCATAAAAATTAGGGTATTTTTAATATATTTGCACATTATTAAAACTTTTACTATGTCAAAAATAAGGTTCGAAGCACTAAAAGAAACATTTAATAGAAAACCAGTCGAAATAATTCCGGTAAAAAAACGCTCGGAAATTTTTGCCGAAAATGTTTTTAACTTGGAAAAGATGCATGATTTTTTGGATAAAAATTCCTATCAATCCGTTTTGGATGCTATCAAAAAAGGAAAAAAAATTGAACGATCGGTAGCCGAAACCATTGCCGCAGGAATGAAAAATTGGGCAATATCCAAAGGAGCTACTCATTATACCCATTGGTTTCAACCCTTAACCGGCGCTACTGCCGAAAAACACGATTCGTTTTTTGAATTGCAACCCGACGGAAAAGTCATTGAAAAATTCAGCGGTTCGCAATTGGTTCAGCAAGAACCCGACGCATCCAGTTTTCCCAATGGCGGCATACGAAATACTTTCGAAGCCCGCGGATATACCGCTTGGGACCCCAGTTCTCCGGCATTTATCTACGGCACAACGCTCTGTATTCCAACGGTTTTTATTTCATATACCGGTGAAGCATTGGATATCAAAACACCGCTATTACGTTCGCTAAATTATTTGGACGAAGCCGCAACCGCAGTCGCCAAATACTTTCATAGAGATGTGCATAAAGTTATAGCCACTTTGGGTTGGGAACAAGAATATTTTTTGATAGACAAAGCTCTGTATCAATCACGCCCAGATCTAATTATGACCGGTAGAACCTTATTAGGACACCCGCCTGCCCGCGGACAACAACTCGACGACCATTATTTCGGTTCCATTCCCGAACGTGTAATGGCATTTATGCGTGAATTGGAAATCGAAAGCTTGAAATTAGGAATCCCCGTAAAAACCCGCCACAATGAAGTCGCCCCCAATCAATTTGAATTGGCACCGGTATTTGAAGAAGCCAACTTGGCAGTTGACCACAATTCGTTGCTAATGGATATTATGAAAAAAATAGCCCGCAAACACAATTTTGAAGTTTTGCTTCACGAAAAACCTTTTGAAGGAGTGAACGGTTCGGGAAAACATAACAATTGGTCAATGATGACCGATACCGGCATCAACTTGTTAAGCCCGGGAAAAACCCCGATGAAAAATTTGGAATTTTTGGTTTATTTCATCAATACCATTAAAGCGGTAAATGATAATGAAGAACTTTTACGCGCTTCCATTGCATCCGCCGGCAATGATCATCGTTTGGGAGCCAATGAAGCACCGCCAGCTATAATCTCTATTTTTATCGGAGAGCAACTTACACGAGTATTGAACGAACTGAAAAACGTTTCCAACGGTAAACTTTCGCCGCAAGAAAAAACCGATTTAAAACTGAAAGTCGTCGGAAAAATCCCGGAAATTATGTTGGACAATACCGACCGTAATCGAACTTCGCCTTTTGCTTTTACCGGAAATCGTTTTGAATTTAGAGCCGTCGGATCTTCGGCTAATACCGGAAACCCGATGACTATTTTAAATATGATAGTCGGACATCAATTGAAAATTTTCAAAACCGAAGTGGACGAACTGATTGAAAAAGGATTGAAAAAAGACGAAGCTATTTTTAATGTATTGCGCGAATATATCAAACAATCCGCCAAAGTTTTATTTGAAGGAGACGGATACAGCAAAGAATGGGAAGAAGAAGCAAAAAAACGAGGATTGAGCAATTTGAAATCAACGCCGGAAGCACTAAAAGTTTACCAAAAGAAAGAAGTCAAAGAATTGTTTGAAAAAACCGGAGTTTTAAATTCAAGAGAATTGGAAGCCAAATATGAAGTGGAAATGGAACAATACGTCATAAAACTCACGATAGAAGCCGGAGTTTTGGGTGATTTAACGATGAATCATATTGTTCCTGCCGCTATAAAATATCAGCAAGAATTGGTCAATGTTATCAAAGGTTTAAAAGACATTTACGATAAAGATTTCAAAAAATATGCAGAAGAACCTTTGTATTTATTGGATAAAATTTCAGCACATATAAGCAAAGTATCCGAACTGGTAAGAAAATTAAGAAAAGATATCAACAACTTGGACAATTATGATTTGGATAAAAAAGCGGATTTAATTGTCCAAAAAATTAAACCTCAATTACTTAAAATCAGAAAACACACCGATGCATTGGAAATGATGATTGACGATGAAATTTGGCCATTGACCAAATACAGGGAAATGCTTTTTGTGCGATAATTTTTTTTTAGAAAAAATAAAAAAACTTTTTGCTATTTATTGAAAAGGTTTTATATTTGCACTCGCAAAGCAAAAAAACTTGTTTTGTTGAAATTCCTCCATAGCTCAGTTGGTTAGAGCACCTGACTGTTAATCAGGGTGTCGCTGGTTCAAGTCCAGCTGGAGGAGCAAAATTTTATAAAGCGGTTGGAAGCAATTTCAATCGCTTTTTTTATCTTAATTCCCGAAGATTTAGAGCATCCCGATGCAATCGGGAGTGTCGCGGGTGCAAGTCCAGCTGGAGGAGCAAAATTTTATAAAGCGGTTGAAAAATTTTCAATCGCTTTTTTTATCTTAATTCCCGAAGATTTAGAGCATCCCGATGCAATCGGGAGTGTCGCGGGTGCAAGTCCAGCTGGAGGAGCAAAATTTTATAAAGCGGTTGGAAGCAATTTCAATC
>JALSPZ010000014.1 GCA_026985675.1 Flavobacteriales bacterium | reverse complement strand
TGAAGAAATATAAAATCCTAACAATGAAAAATAATATACACCCAACAAAAAACGATGGATTAACTTATAATGATTTGCCGTAGAAATATGTCTTCGTTTTTGTCTAATCCATTGTTTCCAAGACTTTGCCGGTATTGAGATGGTAAAACTATCGGGGTCTATACAAATATCCGTATTTTCGGCAGTGGATACTTCATTTACAAACAAATCGTCGTCACCGGATAAAATATCCAAATGATTATAAAAACCGTTGTTATCAAAAAAAAGTTTTTTCGTATAAACCAAATTTCTTCCCACCCCCATATATGCTTTCCCCATCAAAGCATAGGAAAAATATTGCAATGCAGTCTGCATAGTCTCATACCGGATTAATTTGTTTAGAAATCCGGGCTGTGATTGATATTTTCCATATCCCAAAATCAATTGTTTGGTTTCTGAAATTTTTGAAGTCATCCGACTAATCCAATTTTCGGAAAACGGCTGACAATCAGCATCCGTGAATAGCAAAATTTCATTTTCGGCGGCTTTAATTCCCAAGGTCAAAGCATATTTTTTATTGGCTATAAAACGTGGATTATCAGAAAAATCCACATGAACAACCTTTGTTTTTTCGGGGTATTTCTCCCAAAAACTTTCCATAACTTCCCGGGTATGATCTATCGAACGATCATTTATCAAAACCACTTCAAAATCGGTATATTTTTGGCGGTATATTTCCGGTAAAAATTTTTTCAAATTTTCTTCTTCGTCTTTGGCACAAATAATAACGGAAACCGGCAAATTAGGGGAATTCTTTTTTAGAAAAGATTTATAAAACACAAATCTTCTTAAGATCAATAGATAATACAAAAACTGAACAGCCAGACTAACAATAAAAATATAAAAAACGACTCGCAAAACCTAATTATTTTCCTTGATTGAGTTGTTCAAAAAATTTGGTCAAATCACCTTTTTGTTTTTCTTCTGCAATTTTTCTATGTAACTCATGGTCACAATTACCCTCATATTCTTCTCTTGTTCTTCCGCAAAACGAACAAGGTTTGTTGTCGGGATTGGTTTCGGGATTCAAACTGGCACAGGTTCCTTCGATACGTCCGTCTTTTTTAATAATTATCTTAATAGCAATCCCTACTACCCCCAGGGATAAAATTAACAAAGTTAAAAATATTAGTTTAATAACCATACGTAAAATTTAGAGTTACAAAAATACGTTTTAATTTTTAAAACAAGGATAAATATTATCGCAAGATTACCCTAACTGCTCCACAACCGTATTTTTGAAAAGAAGCGTCATAATAAGAATATCCCTTTTGTTTAAGCAATTTTATCAATTCCTTTTTTAAAATCTGCTTTCCGTGCCCGTGAATAAAAATGATTTCCTTATGATGAGATTTTTTCAATTTATGTAAAATTCGCTCGGCTTCATTCAATTGAATTTCCAAAATCATATCCGGTGACAGATGTTTGTGTTTGGGCTGAATTTTTTCAATATGCAAATCAAATTCAGGAATTCTAACCGGTAACTTTTTAATATTTTTATTAGATGTTATTTTAGGGTTAACTTTTTGATTTACAAGTGTTTTATCCAATAATCCATCTATTAATACCAAATCATTTTGATTATAAGAATATTCAAAACCTTCTTGTGATTGAAATGTTACCAAATCACCGTCGATGTTTACTATTAAGCCTTCCAAATCTTTATCCTTATGAGCTACTTTATCTCCAATATTCATTTATCATCCTTAGATTTTTTCTTGATATTTTTTGTCATTTCTTCCAAAGTGGGAATATCTCTATTTTTATAACCCGGCATTTCTTGTTGGTCTTCTTCTTCTATTTTTTTTGGATTATCATAAGCCCAATTTTGGGTTGATTTCATCAAACTAAACATCAAAACAATCAAAAGAGAAAGCATAATCCAAAGATTTTGGTCACTATCGGGCAGAGTTTTGATGTAGAAAAGTATTCCTCCCGATATAAACATCAGGAGGAAATAGAAAAATTGTGTTTTTCTTGGTTTTTTAAAGGTTTTCTTGCTCATATTCTTTAATAGATTTTCGGATAATATCCAAAGCTTCACGCATTTGGTCTTCGTTAATCACCAATGGAGGAGCAAAACGAATGATATTTCCATGGGTCGGTTTTGCCAACAAACCGTTTTCTGCCAATTTTAAGCAAATATTCCAAGCCGTATCACTTTCTTCCGTATCATCAATAATTACAGCATTTAATAAACCTTTACCTCTGACTTTCTTAACAAATTTTGACGAGTCAACAACTTTTTGCATTTCTTCACGGAAAATTTTTCCCATTTTATTGGCATTTTCGGCTAAATTTTCTTCTTTTACGACAGTTAGAGCCGCTATTGCCACATTTGCAGCAATAGGATTTCCTCCAAATGTAGAACCGTGTTGTCCGGGTTTAATCGTAAGCATAATATCATCATCGGCTAAAACAGCAGAAACAGGATATACCCCGCCGGATAAGGCTTTACCCAAAATCAAAATATCCGGACGAACATTTTCATGATCTACTGCTAAAAGTTTACCTGTTCTGGCAATTCCCGTTTGAACTTCATCGGCAATAAAAAGACATCCGTATTTTTCACAAATTTCTTTGGCTCCTTTCAAATAACCTTCATCAGGCACCATCACGCCGGCTTCTCCTTGAATGGGTTCAACCAAAAATCCAATGGTATTGGGATTAGATTTTACGGCTTCTTCCAATGCTTGCAAATCATTATAAGGGATTTTGGTGAAACCAGGCGTATACGGACCGAAATTGTCTCTGGCTTCCGGATCATTTGAAAAAGATATTATAGTTGTTGTTCTTCCGTGAAAATTTCCTTTGGCAACTATAATATTTGCTTGATTTTCAGGAATTCCTTTTTTCTCATAAGCCCATTTACGAGACAATTTTATAGCGGTTTCTACAGCTTCGGCTCCGGTATTCATCGGTAAAAGTTTATCATAGCTGAAATATTCGGTGGCAAATTTTTCATATTCACCCAATTTATCATTATAGAAAGCTCGTGAAGTAAGTGCCAAGCGTTCGGCTTGTTCTTTGAGAGCATCTACAATTTTCGGATGTCCGTGTCCCTGATTTACAGCCGAATAAGCCGATAGAAAATCGTAATATTTTTTTCCGTCAACATCCCATAAATAAACACCTTTTCCTTTGGTCAAAACTACCGGAAGGGGATGATAATTATGCGCACCGTATTTATTTTCAAGCGCAATGGCTTGTTCTTTTGTTATTGTAGATTTAGTTGCTATATCCATTAGTTATTTTGATTTAATTTATTAAGTTAAACAAAAATAGCAAAATGATAGTTCGCTAATAAAAATTTAAGTTTTTTTTATGAAATTTATTTTTTCTTTCGAAATTCAATCATCAAAAGTCCCAAAATGGATAATATTGCTGTAAAGCTTATCATCAAGTAGGCATCTTCTTTTGCTGTTCCCGCCAGCCAAACAATTAAAGCAACCAGAAAAGGTAAGGCATACATAATATACTTAAAATATAAAATATGTTTTTGTTTTGCCGCCAGTTTTTCCAGCAATTTATAGGTTCGGATTAAAACCACTACCATAATTAATATATAAAGGTATAAAATTATTGTTGCTTTGAACCATTGAGATTTACTATCGGCACAAAAATATTCAGTAAAACAAATAGTGTGAGATTTTCCTATAAAAACCAATAGCAAAGCAAATGTGAAGGGTAAAATCGTATAAAAAACATACAAATAAAAAGTATCTTTTATCTTTTTCTTTTGATTGTGATTTTTAAAAATATCTGCCATAATTTTTTTTGTAAAGTTAAATTATTAATTTGAATACTTTTGATTAAAAAAAGCGACTACAAAAGTCGCTTTAATATTTATTTAAAATTAAATTTTATTATAAGATCAACATTGCATCTCCATAAGAATAAAATCGGTATTTTTCTTTGATAGCTTCCTGATAAGCTTCCATAATTAAATCATAACCGCCAAATGCAGCCGTTAGCATAAGCAAAGTTGATTTGGGTGTATGAAAATTGGTAACCAAAGCATTGGCAATTTTAAAATCATAAGGAGGGAAAATAAATTTGTTTGTCCAACCTTGAAAGGGGCGCAAATAGTTGTCTGCGGTAACCGAAGATTCTAAAGCTCTGATTACCGTAGTTCCTACGGCACAAACCTTTCGCTTATTATCCAAAGCATCATTAACCAACTCCGCTACTCTGTCTTCAATAAAATATTCCTCGGAATCCATTTTATGTTTGGATAAATCTTCAACCTCTACCGGATTAAAAGTGCCGATACCTACGTGCAAAGTAATTTCCGGCAAATGCACGCCTTTAATTTCCAATTTTTTTAATAAGTGTTTGGAAAAATGAAGACCGGCAGTTGGTGCTGCAACCGCTCCTTCGTGTTTGGCATAAATGGTTTGATAACGTTCGGCATCTTCATCTGTTGGCGGTCTTTTGATATATTTAGGCAAAGGAGTTTGACCCAATTCTTTTAATTTGTTTCTGAATTCTTCATAAGTTCCGTCAAACAAAAAACGGAGTGTTCTACCGCGAGATGTTGTATTATCGATTACTTCCGCAACCAATTGTTCGTCTTCATCAAAAAACAACTTATTACCTATTCTGATTTTCCTTGCCGGATCCACCATAACGTCCCATAAACGTGCATCGGGATCCAATTCGCGTAATAAAAATACTTCTATTTTGGCGCCTGTTTTTTCTTTGTTTCCAAATAACCGTGCAGGAAAAACTTTGGTGTTGTTTAAAATAATAACATCATCTTCGTCAAAATAATCGATTAAATCTTTAAATAGTTTGTGTTCAATTTTTCCACTATCTCTATGGACTACCATTAATCTGGCTTCATCCCTACAATCCGAAGGAAACTCCGCCAAAAGCTCTGGAGGAAGTTTAAAATTAAATTCCGATAATTTCATATATTCTTTAATTGAAGTTGAAACCCGTTCAACAAATTTTCGGGCAAATATACAACATCACAATATCCTTTGTCAAGTATTTTTTAGTATTTTATAAATTTTTTATTGATTGTTATATAAATTAATAAACAATTGATTTTGTTTTGCTTATGCTATACTATGTATATTTTAACTAAAAAAAATAAAATTGATTACTTTTACTACTTTCAAAAAATAAATAAATAAAAATGAAAAAACCGAAAATAGTCATTTTAACAGGTGCGGGAATAAGTGCCGAAAGCGGTATCCAAACTTTTAGAGATGCCAACGGACTATGGAACAATTATGATATTATGGAAGTGGCTTCACCCGAAGGTTGGAAAAAACATCCCGAGGTG
>JALSPZ010000013.1 GCA_026985675.1 Flavobacteriales bacterium | reverse complement strand
TACGGAAACAATAAGAATTAAAGCATATAACATTCCTAAAGATAAACAAGGAAAAGAAAAGTTGAGTAAAATAAATAAAATATTAAATAATAAACTAGATCCCAAAAAACTGGGTTTGCAATAATCAATAAAAGTCAACCGTTGCGTTGACTTTTTAAATTATGTAGTCCATGAAAGCCAAGAATCAATTTATTATATCCATAATATTTTTTTTCGCAATTGCTCTTTTAGGTTTAACTTTAAGAGCAATACCTGTTTTTCAATTGCCCTTGAATTTTAAAAATTTTCTGCATGCACATTCTCATGTTGCTTTTTTGGGTTGGTTGCATGGTGCATTTGTAAGCTTTGTTTCTTATATTTTTTTAAGAGATAAACTTCATACCAAATTTTTTAAATTCATTTATTGGTTTACGATTTTAAATGTTATTGGAATGTATTTTTCTTTTCCTATTCAGGGTTACAAATTATTTTCTATAATTTTTCTTTCTTTATTTTTGATTGGGACCTATTTGTTTTTATATTATTTCTTTAAAAATAAATCACAAGAAAAAAAATATCCGTCTACTTTTAAATTTATTAAAGCCGGTTTATGGTTGCAGTTTCTTTCCAGCTTGAGTCCTTGGTCCTTGGTTTTTGTTTTGAAATTTTTTGGAAAAAATTCCAATTTTTATAAATTTGATATTTTTTATTACCTTCATTTTCAATATAATGGTTGGTTTTTATTTGCGCTTTTGGGCTTAACATTTTATTTATTGGAAGACAGAGGAATTACAATAAATAAAAAACAAGTAAATCAAATTTACAGATTGATGTTGATAGCTGTCTTTTTAGGATATTTTTCCAATACATTATGGGCTAATCCAGGTTGGATCTTTAATATAATTTCTATGGTGGGAGCTTTGGCGGAAATTTTGGCATTGTTTATTTTACTTAGGATTTTAATTAGGTATCATAGATATATCAAGAATATTATTAATGCATTTTCCTATCAAGTTTTTATGATAGTTTTACTAACCTTATTTTTCAAGGCAGTATTGCAATTTGTAGGTTCCGTTCAATATTACGCCGACTTGTCTTTTCATATACGCGACTTTATCATTGGATATCTACATTTAGTTATGTTAGGGATTTTTACTCCTTTCCTTTTAATTTTAGGTTATGAGTTGAATTTTTTCCAATTGAGAAAACTATCTTTTAAAGTATTTTATGCCGGTTTTATCCTAACAGAGACTTTAATTTTTGTTAGAGCCATACTGATTTGGTTCAAAATAAATTTCAACCCTGATCTGTTCAACAGTTTGTTATTTTATATAACTTTTATATTATTTATTGGAGTATTTTTTATTTTTATTGATAATCTAAAAACTAAAGAAATTGATTAAAAAGAAAAAATATTACGCTTACGAATTTGTTTTCAAACAACCTGAAATTTATCGTGATATTTTTATTGCTATCCTTTCTGCTATGGATTTTGAAGGTTTTGTAGAAACAAAAGAAGGATTATTGGCATATTCGGATAAAAAAACGGATATAGAAGAAATATTTAATTTTCCTATTCCTTATGACTTAATAATGAAAGAAATAAATTATGAAAATTGGAACAAGCAATGGGAAAAACAAATTCAACCTCTAGTAATTGATGAAAAAGTATATATTAAAACTTCATTTCATTCCGAAAAAAAATATCCTTATACAATTCATATCGATCCTAAAATGAGCTTTGGCACCGGACATCATGAAACTACCGAATTGATGATAAGGCAAATGCTTCAAATGGATTTTAAAAATAAAACCGTTATTGATGTAGGGGCGGGGACAGGCGTATTGTCTATTTTAAGCGAACTGTTGGGAGCTTCGGAAGTATATGCACTGGATATTGATCAATGGGCTTATGAAAATATGAAAGAAAATTTTGAAAAAAATGTAACTTCCAACTGTGTAGCTTATTGGGGAGACGCCGATTTGTTGGAAAAATTACCCCGGGCAGATATTTTATTAGCCAATATAAATTTAAATGTTTTGCTAGCGGATTTCTCTAAATATCATAAACAATTAAAAAACAATGGAAAATTATTGTTAAGCGGTTTTCTTGAAAAAGATATACAGACCTTAATATCAATAGCTGAAAATAATGGTATGATATTTGAAAATCTTATGTCAAAAAATGAATGGCAAAGTATACTTTTTTCAAAAATAGTATAATTTAAAAAAAATCTTTATCTTTAACATTTTAAATAAAACAGTTATGGCTGAAAATTATCAACCGAAACATTTTGACAAAACTTCTCAAACGAAGTTGTACAAAATCATTCTTTTCAATGATGACATAAATACTTTTGATTATGTTATTGAGTTACTAATGCGCTACTGTAATCATACGCTTAGTCAGGCTGAACAATGTGCATTAATGACACATTATAAAGGAAAAAGTTGTATTAAAAAAGGGGATTTTGATGAATTGGAACCCATTGCAAATACACTTTTAGATAAAGGTTTAAGTGTTGAAATTGAATAAATTTTTTATCATTTTATGAATAAATTTTTTAAAAATATTTCAAAAAAAGCCCTAAAAACACTTTTAGGTATTTTATTTGTCATGTCTATTTCCGTTATTCATGCACAAAATTTTATTATTCATAAAGTTGAAAAAGGCGAGACCGTTAAGGATATTGCGAGATCATATCAACTTTCTCCTTCCCAAATATATAAATTTAACGAAAATATCAAACCGGGAGATGATTTAAAGGAAGGAATGACTATTTTAATACCAAAGCCCGAAACTCAAAATATTCCGGTAGATTCCATTAAAGTTGTAGGAAAAATTGTTGATTATAAATATCATACCGTTGGTGAAAATGAAACAGTTTACGGGCTATCAAAAAAATATCATTCTAAAATAGAAGCGATTAAAAAACTGAATAAAATCGAAGGTTTTGATATTAAACTGGGACAGATTTTGATTATTCCTATCTATGCCGATGAAAATTATATTCAAAATATTGATACTTTAAAATATACATATTATATAGTACAACCTAAGCAGGGCAAATGGCGTGTGGCTTATGATCATGGTATTACTATTGACGAATTGGAACGATTGAATCCGGCTATTAAAGATAGAAATTTACTTGTAGGACAAAAATTAGTGGTACCTAAATATCGCCCGGCAAGAATGGAAGAAGTACGTGATGAGAAAAATTTTATTTATCATGTGGTACAACCCCATGAGACATTGTTTTCATTAGCTAAAAAATTCCATACTTCGCAAGATAAAATTAAAGAACTAAATCCTCAGGTAAAAGATGGATTGAAAACCGGACAAACTATAAAATTCGATAGAAAGGAATTTGAAGACGGGCAACAGGATTTTAATAAATATGTTTATCATCAGGTTCAACCCAAAGAAACTTTATTTTCTTTGGCTAAACAATTTGATATTTCACAAGAAAAGATTATAGCTTTAAATCCTGTCTTAAAAGACGGATTAAAAACCGGGCAAATTATAAGATTTCCTAAAAAACGACAAGAACAGAACAAAGATATACCGGTAGATCATTTATATGTTTATCATACGGTTCAACCATTGGAAACCTTATTTGGGTTGGCAAGACAATTTGGTGTATCACAAGAAGAAATTTTAAAAGAAAATCCTATAATTAAAGAAGAAGGTCTAAAAACCGGACAAATCATAAAAATTAAAAAATCTAGTTATGATCGTTCCAAATTGGCTGTTAAGGATAGTATTTTTCCAAAAACCGGTCAATTAAAACTTAATCTATTGGATAGCATAAAAAAGGATAAAAATTATAAATTAGCTGTTTTATTACCTTTCAAAATTAGAGACATAGAAAGTTTACCAAGCGATGATAAATGTGAAAAATTATATGGCAATATGCTCTTGGATTATTATTCGGGGATTAAATTAGCTATAGACTCATTGAAAACTTACGGAATGAAAATAAGTTATGATGTTTTTGATACCCAAGCATCTCCGTTTGTAACCGGAAAAATACTGGAAACGACCGATTTATCCGAGTATGATTTCGTTATAGGTCCTTTAAAAACAGAAAATATTGATAAAGTAGCCACTGTTTTGGAGCTGGACAACACACCGCAAGTGGTCAATAAATATAAAGGAAACAAAACTTTTAGGAATTTGATTGTTACTACTGCAAATAATGAAGGTTTACAAGAACATTTAATTAATTATCTAAACGAACGACTGGATAATAATAAACAATTGACTATCATTTATGATGAAACAAAAGAAAAAATAGCCGACACAATTTCATCCTTATTAGATAAAAAAGCCGTTTTGTTCAAAGCTAAGAAAACAAAAAAAGGTTTTACGGTTTATATTAATGATTTATCCAAAAAATTAGCCAAAGACAAGGAGAATTATGTTTTATTGATATCCGATGATACCCCTTTGATTTTTACCGTTTTATCCAGTTTAAATTCTTTAAATAATCAATATAAAATTACATTTTTTACGCTCGATGATAAACGTTTGTATGAAGATGTCACCAATGATCGAACCAATATGTTTTTGTCTAATTTAAACTATCATTTTCCTTCCAAAATGCTACGTCTTTTGGATGATCAGCTAAAAGAATCTTTTATCAGCCATTATCATACAATGCCCGGATTTGCAGCGGTTAACGGGTTTGATACAACTTTTGATTTATTATTAAGAGCCGGAAATGCTGATAACTTGTTTGAAGGATTGCAAAAAATCGGACAAACCCGACAAACTTCCAAAGTGTTTTTATATGAGCATCAACCCGATAAAGGATTCAAAAACAAAGCCTCGGTTATTTTGAGATTAAATAAAGATTTGCGTTTGGAAGTGGTGGATTGATAATTATATCCTATAATTCGGAATATTATCAATAAGTTTATTATATTCTTTAACAATCTCTTTTATAATTACACCGGCAGGTTTTATCTCATCAATAATCGATGAAACTTGCCCGATTTCCAGTTCTCCATCTACTAAATCTCCTTCAAACATTCCGAGTTTGGCTCTGCCGCGTCCTAATAATTGTTTTAATTGTTCTTCCGTAGGACAAGTTTTATAAAGTTCTTGTAGCTTTTCATAAAATTTATTCTTTATCAAACGGACAGGCGCTAACTCTTTTAGTGTCAGCATAGTATCACCGTCTTTGGCTTCCAAAACCGCTTGCTTAAAGTTTTGATGTGCAGAGGATTCTTCCGTAGCTACAAAACGACTCCCGATTTGCACGCCTTCCGCTCCTAAAATCATTGTAGCAAGCATTTGTTTGCCGGTGGCTATTCCGCCTGCGGCAATAAGTGGAATATCTATCGCTTTCCTAACGGCAGGAATCAAGGTAAGTGTCGTTGTTTCTTCTCTTCCGTTGTGTCCGCCGGCTTCAAAACCTTCGGCAACTATGGCATCAACGCCGGC
>JALSPZ010000012.1 GCA_026985675.1 Flavobacteriales bacterium | reverse complement strand
GATTAAAAGAAAAATAGAGTTTAGAGAGTTTGGCTTATGATTTTGGGCTCATATCCGTCGGTTGACGGACGCAGGTTCGAGTCCTGCTCCCGCTACAAAGTAAAAGCTCTATTTTGAAAAAGTAGAGCTTTTTTTAGATTAAAAGAAAAATAGAGTTTAGAGAGTTTGGCTTATGATTTTGGGCTCATATCCGTCGGTTGACGGACGCAGGTTCGAGTCCTGCTCCCGCTACAAAGTAAAAGCTCTATTTTGAAAAAGTAGAGTTTTTTTTATTATTGATTATGTTTTCTGTTTATATTTTATATTCAAAGAAATATAATAAAATTTATATCGGCTATACTTCCGATTTATTTCAAAGAATGCTATCACATAATTTTTTTTCAAAGAAAGGTTATACCTATAAGTATAGACCTTGGTTATTAGTATATTATGAAGATTATAATGATAAAAAGTTAGCTATGCGAAGAGAAAAATCATTAAAAACATCCCGAGGGCGTTCATTTGCTTGGGAAGCAGTAAAAAGATACTTATCCCAATTATAACAATCTGTCTCATATCCGTCGGTTGACGGACGCAGGTTCGAGTCCTGCTCCCGCTACTAAAATAGAAAGCGAAGTTAAAATTTTAACTTCGCTTTTTATTTTTCCAAAAAGAGTATTTCAGTTAATTAATTTTCAATCAATATTTTTCCGTCTTTTGCAAGAAGTGTCCCTTTAGTAATTTCTTCTTCCATATCAAAATTAAATTTGTCTTTATCCGACATAAAAGTTATGAAATTATATAAATTTTTGGCGTATAATTCACTGGCATTTGTTGCCAAAGTTGAAGGCAAATTGGTTTTTCCAATAATTTTAACTCCGTATTTTTCCACTGTTTTATCCGGTTCACTCAATTCAACATTTCCTCCTTTCTCAACAGCCATATCCACAATTACCGCTCCTCTTTTCATTTGTTTAATTTGATCTTCTTTGATAAGAACAGGTGCTTTTGATCCTTGAACAAGTGCAGTGGTTACGACCAAGTCTGCGTCAAAAAGCGATTTGTTAACGGCTTCTTTTTGTTTTTCTAAAAATTCTTTGGATGCTTCTTTTGCATATCCACCTTCCGAAATATTTTCTAATTCTTTATCTTCTACACTGATAAATTTAGCACCCAAGGATTCAGCTTGTTCTTTGGTTTCAGGACGTACGTCAGTAGCTTCTACTATGGCGCCCAGACGTTTGGCAGTAGCTATGGCTTGTAATCCGGCTACTCCAACGCCATAAATTAAAACTTTTGCGGGGGTTATGGTTCCTGCGGCTGTCATCATTAAGGGGAAAATTTTGGTCATTTCGTCGGCTCCTAAAATTACGGCTTTATATCCGGCCAAGTTACTTTGAGAGGATAAAACATCCATATTTTGTGCACGTGAAATGCGTGGAATGGCATCCATAGAGAATAGAGTTGTTCCTTTTTGTGCTATTTTTTTTACTGTTTCCGGATGTAAACGATGATAAACCATCGAAATAACAATTTGTCCGTTTCGTAGTTTTTCTATTTCTTGGTCGGAAAGCGGATTTATTTTTACAATAACATCTGCATCTTTAAAAATTGTATCTTTATCGACAATTTTTACACCATTTTTTTTATAATCTTCGTCTGTAAAAGATGAAGCTAATCCGGCATTTTTTTCTACTAAAATTTCGTACCCCTTATCAATATAATCTTTGGCTATTTTGGGTGTAACAGCCACTCGTTTTTCATTGCTTTGAGTTTCTTTTAAAACACCTATTTTCATATCAGTTTGTTTTTGGAATAACACAAATATAATAATTTAAATGTATAAATTCCTTAAAATTAAAGTAAATAATTATTATAACTTGTTATAATTTTCAGGGATCTTAAAAGGATAGGTTTGTTTTTGATTGATTTGTGGATTTTTAAATTTGATTTTAAGAAACAAATCATTACGGGTTCCTTTCGTATATATTATAATTTCAGACGGAACAATTTGATTTTTAACTTTAAAAAAATACGGATAATTAACGGTTAATTTTTGTTCTTTCCCCGGTTTAATAACAAATTTACCAACTTTATATTTAGGGATTATATTGATTTCGGGAATTTTATTTTGCAATGTTTTAGCCAGTAATAAATATTTTGAAGTTTTGTTCTGTAAGTGATATTTGGTTTCTCGTAAAGGTATAATCGGGTTGGCAAATAAAAGATTTTGCAAATCCTCAAAACTTAATTTTGTTCCTGTAAGTTCATAAACAGCTTGAAAATCTCCATCATAATACGTTTGATCTACTTTGTTATAAAATTGAATTTTTTCAGGAGTAATTAAAAATTTGGCTGCCGGTATTCCCATAAAATTCAGACTTCCCCAAATAAGACTGTCTTTCAAAATTTTGATTTTACCTCTGCCGGAAAAATTTTGATTTTGATTTTTGAACTCCACTTCAAATCGACTGCTATAATTTTTGGCTGAAAAATTATGATTATTGGTTTTCTTGATAAGTTTTTTTAAAGTAATTTTTGAAGTTTTACCCGTATCAATGGGTTTAACGGTTTTACAAGAAATAATAATTAAGCTTAGGGCAAATAATATGAATAATTTTTTTTTCAAATTTTATTTAATTTTTGTTTATATTTTTTTACTTTTTCCGGTTTATTTAAAGCTTGATAAATAGTTATATATTCCTTGTAATATTTTTTTAAAACATCCGGATTAGTATTTGCAAAATCTATACCTAAATTCAAATATTCCAAAGCTTTTTTATATTTTTTTAGTTCCCGATGGGCTTTTGCTCCCCAAAGATAGAGCAGGGGGTTATCAGGGGTGTTTTCCAGCTGCTTATCAACCGATGAAATTAAAGCTTCAAAATTTTTGTTTTTAAACATTAATTCAAAATTACTATGGCTTGTTGCATGTGGTTTAATGCTTGTTTTTGTAGTTTTTTTATGATAAAACAAATCTTTATATAAAGAAGCTATAAGATATTTATTTTTGGCTACGGGGCGAAATTTTTCAATCATTTTTCGCACTTCATTCTTATCTTTTTTTTCGGCAATGGCAATTTGTATTTCCAGATATTTATACCATTTATTGTCCGGATTAATTTTGATAGCTTGATTTAAATATTCGGTTGCTTGATAAAAGTTTTTTAAATCATAATAGTTTTGAGCAATTTTAAAAAGTAAGGCATCATTTGAAGGCTCAATATTTAAAGCGTCTAAAAATAATTGGTTGGATTTTTGATAATTTCCTTTGATACGATAAGTTTCCGCATCAAAAAATTTTTCGTCAAACTCCTGTTTTTGTTTTTCATTTGGTTCATTCTGAGCAAAAGTGCTATTATAAACTATGAGAAGTAATAAAAACAGAATAAATTTTTTCATATAAATGGTCTTACGGATTGTTTAGCGTAAACTTACAAAAAGTATTCCATATTTAGAAATTTGCATTACCCGGGAAACGCGGATAAGGAATTACATCACGAATATTTCCCATTCCGGTTACAAATTGCACAATCCTTTCAAAGCCCAAACCAAATCCGCTATGAACAGCAGTTCCGAATCTACGGGTATCCACATACCAATAGAGTTCTTCTGCGTCAATGTTTAATTCTTTCATTTTTTTAAGTAAAACATCCAATCTTTCTTCTCTTTGTGAGCCCCCGATAATTTCTCCAATTCCGGGAAAAAGAACATCCATTGCACGAACGGTTTTTCCGTCGTCGTTGAGTCGCATGTAAAATGCTTTTATTTTGGCAGGATAATCATAGATAATAACGGGGCTTTTGAAATGTTTTTCGACAAGATATCGTTCGTGTTCACTTTGTAAATCAATGCCCCATTCCACGGGAAATTTAAATTTTTTCTTTTTGAAAGGTTTGGAATTTTTAAGAATTTCAATAGCTTCCGTATAACTTAATCTTTTAAAATTGTTTTCTAAAACAAATTCCAATTTTTCAATCAAACTCCAATTGCTTCTTTCGTTTTGAGGTTTTTGTTTTTCTTCGTTTTTCAAACGCATTTCCAAAAATTCCAAATCTTCTCTGTTTTTTTCCAGAACAGTTTTGATAATATATTTGACAAAATCTTCGGCCAAATCCATATCGCCGTGAAGGTCCATAAAGGCTACTTCGGGTTCAATCATCCAAAATTCTGCCAAATGACGTGTGGTATTGGAATTTTCGGCTCTGAAAGTCGGTCCGAAAGTATAAACTTTACCCAATGCCATGGCATAAGTTTCCGCTTCCAATTGTCCCGAAACTGTTAAATTGGTTTTGGTATGAAAGAAGTCTTTTTTATAATCTATTTCTCCTTCTTCGGTTTGAGGAGGATTTTGCAAATCCAAAGTTGTTACTTGAAACATTTCACCTGCTCCTTCGGCATCAGCAGCTGTGATGATAGGGGTATTTACATACAAGAAATCATTTTTTTGAAAATATTCGTGTATGGCAAAAGCCAAAGTATTTCTTACTCGCATAATCGCTCCGAATAAAGTAGTGCGTGGACGTAAATGTGCTTTCTCACGTAAAAATTCCAAACTATGTCTTTTGGGTTGTATGGGGAATTTTTCAGGGTCTGATTCTCCTAAAATTTCCAATTCATCTACCAAAACTTCAACTTTTTGACCTTTTCCCAAACTTTCTTTCAATTCTCCTTTGGCATAGATTGCCGCTCCGGTATTGATTTTTTTTCTGATATTTTCGTCAAATTTTTCAGGTTCTATAACCAATTGTAAATTTTGTATGGTAGAGCCGTCATTTACCGCTATAAATCTATCGTTACGAAAAGTTTTGACCCAAGCTTTGACTTCTACCGGAATATTTAATTTTTCTGAATTTATAATTTGTTTAATGTTTTTCATTGCTATAAAAAATTAGAGAGCAAATATAATAAAAAAGCATAAGATAATTTTAAAAAAATTAAGTATTCATTAGGCGAGAAGTCCCCTTGATAAATAAAAAAAGCGTCGGCGTCGCTTTGGGCGACGCCGACGCTAAATATCATAGTATTTTGAATAATATTTATTTTTTATAAGCTTTTATATGAATATTTTTAATGGCTCGCCCACTGGGTTCATTGGCATTTTTAAAACTTTCATCCCATTCCAAAGCAACTGGTGTGCTACAAGCAATACTGGGGACGGAAGGGACCGTGAGTGCTGCTGTTTCACTTGGGAAAAACTCTTCAAAAATGCTTCTGTAATAATATTCTTCTTTGGTAGTCGGAGTTTGGGAAGGGAAACGAAATTTTGCATTTGCCAATTGTTCGTCGGTTACTTCTTTTTCTACCAAATCTTTAAGTGTATCAATCCAAGAATATCCAACACCGTCGCTGAATTGTTCCTTTTGTCTCCACACAACATCTTCGGGCAACATATCTTCAAAAGCTTTTCGTAAAATCCATTTTTCCATTCCTCTTTTTTCGGATTCCGA
>JALSPZ010000011.1 GCA_026985675.1 Flavobacteriales bacterium | reverse complement strand
TAAGCGGTTCTTTGGGTATTTTCCTTGCATATAAAGGCTTTGGCGTTTGGAGTTTGGTTTACAGGAATGTTTTCGGGGCAGTCGTATCGGTTCTTTTGACGTGGTATTTTACGCGATGGTTTCCCGTTTTACGATTTAATATCAAAAAATTTGTATATCATTTCCGCTTCGGTTATAAATTGGCTTTATCGGCTGTCATCGACAGTTTTTTTAATAATATTTATCCTATTATTATCGGAAAATATTTCAGTGCATCGGAGGTGGGTTTATTTCAGCGTGCAAAAGCGCTACCAATGCGTCCTGTCAATATTATTTCTTCCGTCATCGGACGGGTATCCTATCCCTTATTTGCTGAAATTCAGGATGAAAATGAACGATTGAAAAATGCCTATTCCAAAATTTTAAAACTCAATGCATATATTTTATCGATTATGTTGATTATTGCGGGAATTTTGGCCGAACCGCTTTTTAGGTTTTTATTTACGGAAAAATGGCTCCCTGCGGTCCCGTATTTTAGGATTTTATTGCTTCCGGCCTTTCTTTATCCTTTGCATGCCGTAAACTTAAATATGCTTATGGTGAAGGGGCGAAGCGATTTGTTTCTCAAACTTGAAATAATAAAGAAGATTAATATCACTTTGTCTTTATTACTAGCCATCCCTTTCGGGATATACGGATTGCTCTGGGGAAACGTGCTGACCTCAATTATTGCTTTTTGGATTAATACCTATTATACAGGTAAGTTCATAGGATACAAACCTTGGGAACAGATAAAGGATATTTTACCGATAATTTTTATCGCTTTGCTTTCCGGTCTGATTGTATATTTTATCGATAAATATGAAGTGCAGGCACGACTAAATGATTTAATCCGGTTACTTACGGGGACTTTAACAGGTCTGATTCTTTTCGTATCTTTGGCGGAGATATTCAAAGTAGAATCATATAAAGAATTGAAAACATTGATATTAAAAAGATGATTCCGGTTACCAAAACTTTTTTTCCGCCTTTGGAGGAATACAACAAATATCTGGAGAAAATTTGGCAGAACGGCTGGTTGACCAATCGGGGGGAACTTGTTGATACATTGGAAAAGAAACTACGGGATTTTCTTGGTCTTAGTGAGAAAAATAAATTTTTTTTAACGGCCAACGGTACCTTGTCTCTGCAATTGGCTCTGCATTCATTGCCGGAAAAAGGCGAAATCATTACAACTCCTTTCACCTATGTTGCCACGGTGTCTTCCATAGTTTGGGAAGGATTTACGCCGGTTTTTGTTGATATTGATCCGGAAACTCTTACAATGGATCCGGTTAAAATCGAAAGTGCCATAACGGAAAAAACAAAAGCCATTTTACCGGTACACGTATATGGAAATCCGGCAGATGTTGTCCGAATCGATCAAATCGGAAAAAAATACGGCATACCGGTCATTTACGATGCGGCCCATGCTTTCGGTGTGCAATTCGAAGAACGGTCCGTATTGGAATACGGAGATATCTCTATTATTAGTTTCCACGCAACCAAATTATTCCAAACTGCTGAAGGAGGTGCGGTTTTTACCAAAAACAATAAATTGTTTGACAAGCTTTTTCAAATGCATAATTTCGGCCATCTCTCGCCGGTATCTTTCGGTGAGGTAGGGATTAACGCCAAAATGTCCGAATTGCATGCAGCAATGGGTTTGGCGGTATTACCGTATATGAATCATATTATCGAATCCAGAAAAAAAGTAGCGGAATTGTATGATCAATATTTGGATTGGACGAAGTTGTCCAAGCCAAAAAGCAGAAAAGGAACGTCTTGGAACTATGCATATTATCCCGTTATATTTCCCGATGAAGAATACTTGCTAAGGGTTGTAAAGAAATTAAACGAAAAACAAATTTTTCCACGTAGGTATTTTTATCCGTCATTGAACAAATTACCTTATCTGCAGTATCAAAAAGTGCCGGTGTCGGAGAATATAGCCCCAAGGGTTTTGTGTTTGCCGATGTATGAAAATCTGGACAAAAAAAGTATCATAAAAATATGTAATATCTTCGAAGAATAATTTAAGAAGAATAATTTAATATGATTAATGCCGAATACAATGTTTTAATTTTTCCTTGTGGGACTGAAATTGCCAATGAGATTCTGGCATCAATACAACATCATAAATATTTTAAGCCTGTACTCGCTAATAGTGAAGAAATTTCATTTTGTTCATTTAGAAATGATCATGTTTTTTTCCTACCGCATGTAGATAAAAAAAACTTTATAGAAAAATTAAATAGATTAATATTAGAGCAAAGAATAGATTTTATTATTCCTGCTCATGATGACGTGGCCTTAGAATTAAGCCTAAAAGAAAAAGAGATTCTTGCAAAAATTATAGGTCAACCGGCTGAGGTGAATAAAATAGTACGATTTAAAGATAAGACCTACGATTTTTTTAAAAAAATTATACCTGTTCCGAAAGTTTTAAATATTTTAAGTGAGAATTTTTCTTATCCTATTTTTGTTAAGCCGAAAAGAGGCCAAGGATCTAACAATTCCTTTAAAATTGTCAGTGATATACAACTTGAATATTTTAAACAAAACTATTTCACGGATGATTTTGTTTTTATGGAATACCTCCCGGGGAAAGAGTTTACAGTAGATTGTTTTTCGGATAATGGAAAAGTATTGTTTGTTGGCGGAAGGGAAAGACAAAAGACCATAAAAGGTATTTCATCAATGAGCAGTCTTGTTGGTGATCCGATATTGAATAAACAATTTGAAGAATATGCTCAAAAAATTAGTGAGAAATTACATTTACACGGTTTATGGTTTTTCCAATTAAAAGAAGATGCAAAAAATAATTTAAAGTTATTGGAGATTGGTCCCAGGGTCTCGGGAACAATGATGCTCAACAGAATGCGAGGAATTAACTTTGTTGAATTATCTTTGTATCAAAAATTGGGAAAGCCTGTGGAGGTCATTATTAATCATTTGAACAATCTTAGTGTTGCACGATACCTTGCGCCAATTTTTAAATCAAATATTGAATATAAAAATCTATATGTGGACTTTGATGATACGCTTGTATTTGAAAATAAAAAAATAAACTCAAAATTAATGATGTTGATTTTTCAGGCAATAAATGAGGGGAAACATGTGTATTTGATTTCAAAGCATAAAGATAATCAATTGGAAGCCCTATTGAGACGTTTTGGCATTCAAGATGTTTTCCAAGACATTATTTTATTGAACGATCGACAGAAGAAAAGTGATTTTATAAAAAATAATTCAATACTTATAGATGATTCCTTTGCCGAACGTAAACAAGCTATTATAAATGGAATACCATCCTTTGATATTACCGAAATAGATATTTTATTAAAGAATTTTTTATGAGAAAGAAAATTGTGATTACTTATGGGACTTTTGACATGTTCCATATAGGTCATTTGAAATTACTTAAGCGTTTGAAAGAAATTGGTGATTATTTAATTGTAGGGGTTTCTACCGATGAATTTAATAAAGAGAAAGGAAAAAAAACAATGATACCTTTTGAGCACAGAATAGAAATCGTAAAAAGTATTCGTTATGTTGATAAAGTAATACCTGAAAAAAACTGGGATCAAAAAAAGGATGATATCTTAAAATATAATGTCGATATTTTTGCCATGGGAAGCGATTGGGAAGGAAAATTCGATTATCTTAGAAAATATTGTGAAGTAATTTATTTGGAAAGAACCAAAGATGTTTCTACTACCGAACTTAAGGAATCTTTATTAGGAATTAATGAGTTGTCACGAGAAGAATTGTTGAAAGCTTTTGATATTCTTTTAGAATTAAAAAAATATTTCTTGGATTAACCTATGAATATAAAACTTTTTATTAAAAAAAACCTCATAGTAATTCTAAAACTTATTGATATTATATATCCTAAAAAAAAG
Organism: Flavobacteriales bacterium; assembly: GCA_026985675.1. Classification (GTDB taxonomy): domain Bacteria; phylum Bacteroidota; class Bacteroidia; order Flavobacteriales; family Flavobacteriaceae; genus JALSPZ01. The sequence continues at coordinate 1,527 of JALSPZ010000011.1, read as the reverse complement.
ACTTATTGGATTTTCCCGGTATATTTTATTGGAGAAGGAAATTTTTCCGATAATATGCTGGCAGTTTTTGAGGAGGTAAAAAATAATGAGAGAATTAAAAAGATAATTTTAACACGAAACAAAAAAATCGATGTTGAAGGAAAGAATACAGTAATTCTTCCTATGAATTCATACAAGGCTATCTGGTTTTTACTACAAGCAAAAGTAATATTTGTTCAGCATTCATTATGGTTGGATTTAAAAGAGATCAAATTTAAATTTTATCATCCGGCAAAGCGGATTATTGTAAACTTATGGCATGGTATTCCCATAAAAGATATTTCTCATCCAAATACAGGCATTATTAAAAAAAATGTTTACAAGGAAATGAAGGAATATAGAATAATAACGTCATCGGAAATAGATAAAAAAAATATGATTAAGGCATTTAAATATACGCCTAAAGATAATTTTTGGATTACAGGTTTACCAAGAAATGATTTTTTATTGAAGGATGAAAGAGATATGCCCAAAAACTTAAGAAAGGAGATTAAAAAATTAAATGATTTACTAAAAGGTAGAAAACTAATTTTATATGCACCAACTTATAGGGAGATAAATGTTGATGGTTCATATTATTATGAATTCAACTCCGACCAGATTAATGTTATGAGAAAATGGTTAAAAGAAAACAATTATGTCCTAGGGATTAGGTATCATATATACCTTCAACCAACAAATTTTAATTACTTATTTCAATCTGATTCATTTCTCAATCTTTCAGCTAATATCATTTCGGATGTAAGAATATTGATTAAATATTCAGAGGCTGTAATAACAGACTATTCAAGCCTTTTTGTAGATGCATTATACATTGATAAGCCCTGCATAAGTTTCGCATATGATTATGAACATTATCTAAATCAGCAACGTGGCTTTTTTTATGAATTCAGTGAAATATTTCCCGGGAAGATTTGTAAAACTTTTGAGTGTCTTATGCATTCATTACGTTCCATAAATGAAAGCAATAATAATTCTCGACAGCAACGAATAAAGAAAATATTGTTTCATTATCTTGATGATAAAAATTCATTCAGAGTAGTAGAAAAATTAAAAAAAGAACTAGATTTATGATAACTGTCAGTGTATCAATGATCACATACAATCATGAAAAATATCTTAAAAAATCAATAGAAGGGGTTCTAATGCAGCAAGTTGATTTTCCTATGGAATTAATAATATCAAATGATAATTCTACTGATAAAACAGATGAAATAATTAACGATGTTATCGAAAATTACCACGGTAATATTAAAATCAGATATTATAAACATCAAGAAAATAAAGGTGCCACTGAAAATTTTATTTGGACAATTTCACAAGCCAAAGGGAAATATATTGCCATCTGTGATGGAGATGATTATTGGATTGATCCGTATAAATTGCAAAAACAGGTTGATTTTATGGAAAAAAATCCCGATGTGGTGATTTGTGGGACCGAAAGCATTCTTCGTAACGAAATCAATAAAACAGAAACTAAATCTTTTG
>JALSPZ010000010.1 GCA_026985675.1 Flavobacteriales bacterium | reverse complement strand
AATGGAAGAAGTATTACTTGCCAAGATGACATTTTCGGGAGTAAATTCCGACAAATCCCTAAAAATTTTCAATTTCAACTCAATATTTTCGGTAGCGGCTTCTACGACCAAATCCACACCCTCTACTCCATCTTTTAGATTTTCAAAAGTATGAATATTCTTTAAGGTTTGTTCTTTGGTTTGTTCATCAATTTTTTCTTTGGATAGTAATCGCATCAAATTTTTCGTAATCGTATCCAATGCACGTTCCAAAGCGCTTTTGGAAACATCAATCAAATTTACTTCAAATCCCGATTGCGCAAAAACGTGAGCAATTCCGTTGCCCATAGTTCCCGCTCCGATAACAGCTATTTTTTTCATAATTTTTGTCTTTTTTATTCTTGCTAACAAATATAAAATTTTTCCCTGTGTTTTCGGTTGATTTTTGTATTTTTATGGCATAAAAAACTTTATCTATGCAAGACTTGCCGTATCATCAAGGAGAAAGGTTAAAATTGGTAAAAGAGATTGAAAGAAAAGGGATTAATGATCCGCAAGTATTACAAGCCATCAATAAAGTGCCGCGTCATTTGTTTTTCGGAAACAGTTTGGCACCACACGCCTATGTGGATAAAGCTTTTCCAATTGCCGCCGGACAAACCATTTCGCAACCCTTTACCGTGGCTTTTCAAACACAATTATTGGATGTAAAACCCGGTATGAAAGTATTGGAAATTGGAACCGGCTCGGGATATCAAGCCGCAGTGCTTATGGAAATGGGAGCTTTGGTTTATACCATTGAAAGAATTAAAGAACTTTTTTTACAGACCAAACACCGCTTGGAACAATTAGGATATCGTCCGAAATATCAAGGATATGGCGATGGATACAAAGGACTGCCTATGTATGCTCCTTTTGATAGGATTATCGTTACGGCTGCCGCACCTTATATTCCCGAAGCTCTTGTAGAACAACTCAAACCCGGGGGTAAATTGGTAATTCCCGTCGGTCAAAACGATCAAGTGATGAAACTTATCGAAAAAGATGAAAACGGAAATGTCAAAGAAACTGATCACGGAATTTTTCGATTTGTTCCCCTACTGAAAAATAAAGAATAAATGAAAAAAATTCCCGTTTATATGATGCCCGGGCTTGCGGCTAATCCAAAAATTTTTGAATTTTTGAAATTACCCGATAAATATGAAGTTCATTGGATGAAATGGATTATTCCGCACCCCGATGAAAGCATTCAAAATTACACCCAACGATTGATTCAAGAGCAAATACATCATTCGCTTCCTATTTTATTGGGAGTATCGTTCGGCGGTATTATCATACAAGAAATATCAAAACAAATTCCCGTTAAAAAACTTATACTTGTTTCCACCGTTAAAACACATAAAGAATTTTCTCCTTTTTTTAAAAAAGCACTACGATATAAACTTTATAAATTCTTTCCTTCGCGTGCAATGGCTTATGTCGATTTGATGGAGAAATTTGCATTTACCCAAAGATTTAAACAAAAGATGAAACTCTATCAAAAATATATGGATGTCAATGAAAAAAATTATTTGGATTGGAGTATAAAAACCATTTTACATTGGCAACAAAACGATTTTCCTGCTACTGATTTTATTCATATTCACGGCACAAACGATAAAGTTTTCCCTGTCAAATATATCCGTGAACCTTATACAAAAATTGAAAACGGACGACACGATATGATTATTTTTAGAGCCAATTGGTTTAATGAACGCTGGGAGGAGATTTTTAAATTTTAATGGTTAATTGTGAATGGTTAATGCTTAATTGTTTATTTGTGGATTTGTTGATTTCCTTTTCAATAGTCATCAGTATCCGGATACTAAAAATCTTTGCGAAAACTTTGCGTGCTTTGCGGTTTATAAAAACAGAAGCATTTTGTTGATTTATACGACTTTATGGATAGGCACTAATTATCTTTAAAATGTTATTAACAATTCAAAATTTCTCCTATCTTTATCATCAAAAAAATCTCAAAGTCGATGAAATCATTTCTAAGTTGGAGTTCGGGCAAAGATGCCGCTTTTACGCTTCATCAACTCATCAAACAAAACAAAAAACCCGATTTGTTGCTTACTACGGTAAATAAAGACTTTCAAAGAGTTTCAATGCACGGATTGCGCATAGAACTTTTGGAAAAACAAGCCGAAATGTTAGGGATGGAACTCTATAAAATTCCCCTGGCAAAAGATGTCAGTATGGAAGATTATAATCGGATTATGGAACAAGCTATGCTCGATTTAAAGGCAAAAGGTTTTAATAAAGCAATTTTCGGGGATATTTTTCTGGAAGATTTAAAAGATTTTAGAATCAAACAGATGAAAAAAGTCGGTTTTGAATGTGAATTTCCCATTTGGAAACGCAATACCAAAAAATTGGCTTTGGAAATTATTGACAGCGGTATCAAAACTTTGGTGGTCAGTATCAATTCAAAAAAGTTGGACAAAAGTTTTGTCGGTAGGGAATTTAATCGTGATTTTCTAATCGATTTGCCCGAAAACGTGGATTGGTGCGGCGAAAACGGCGAATTTCACACCTTTGTTTACAACCACCCCGATTTTAAACGCCCTATTGATTTTATTATAGGCGAAAAAATATTTAAAACCTATAAACCTTGCTCAAAATCCGACCAAAATTCCTATAAAAAACAAGCCGAAAATACAACGGATAAATGGGATACGGGATTTTGGTATGTGGAGGTTAAAGAACGAGCTACCGATAACGAGTAAAAAATAACTGATGTAGAAAATAAAGAAATAATAAATTGTTAAGACTTAATTATGGATTTGTGAATTTGTTAATTTCTGTTCCGATAACATTGATATCCGACATTAACTAATATTTGCGGAAATTTTGCGTGCTTTGCGTCTTTGCGGTTAAATATACAAATAAGCCAAATTGGGAAAATTAAAAAATATTTTATACTTTTAATGAAAATTATCCAATGATAATAAATATTAACATAAAATTTTTAAGGTTTTTATTCATTCTGCTGATAAACTTCAATCTTTCGGGGCAAAATATTGATAAATTTATTGCCCTACGCACTACTTTTCTCCCGCAAGATACTATTCCTTTTGTCGCGGTAATCCACAACACTACAACCCAAATACAAAATTATACAGGAGAATTGATTCTGCCACCCGATGTTTCATTGGTCGGCGGCTCACAAAATTTCCAAAATCATAATCTTTCCGCTATGAGTAAAGATTCCATTATTTGGAAACTTCAATTCAGTCAAGCAGGGAATTATCAATTAAAAGTCATAATCAATACCGCTTCCGGTTTTTTTGAAAAAACATTGAATATCAATGTCAGAAATAAGTTTTGGCAACAACCCGAATTTTTTATAAGTGCTTATAACCCACCCTATTGTTATCGACCCGGTCCTTACGAAAATAGTGATTTTTCGTATTACCAAAATGCCGGTTTCGATAACTTTATGTGGGTAAAAGATGACCCCGATTTGATAAATAAAGTGCATCAATTCGGTTTTAAGTATTTGCTTGATGTTAGAGATTTTTTTAACGAAGAAGATGCCAACGGCGTTGATTATTTACGGGGAGTCAAAGTATTGAATGACGGAACGGAGATTTACAATGTCATTCCGCAAGATATTACGGAAACTATGTTACAAGATTTGGAAGTTTTGGTCAATCAATATAAAGATGATCCGGATTTGCTCGGATATTGGGTTTGTGACGAACCTTTTCCCGCAGCTTATAATAATTTGGAAAAGGTTGTTAAAAGAATTGAAGCAATAGACCCCGAGCGTTATTGTTTGATAAATATAGGAGATAATGAATATACCACCGATGAAAATGTAGAAAGGTTTATTACACAAACTCAAATCAAAGTGCTTTCGTATGATCGATATAATTTTTTTAACGGTTACAATACCAACGACGATTATTTTGATTTGCTCGGAAGAATGAGAAAAATGTCCTTGACTTTTGATATTCCGTTATATAATCACATTCAATTAGTCGGCACCAACGGAACTTCTGCCGATTTTCTCGACTGGCGAACCCCAAGCCCTGCCGAACATCGTTGGTTGGTTTATACTTCTTTGGCTTACGGAGTTCACGGGATTATATGGTTCCATTGGGATGCGGAAGATTGGGGACTTGTGCAAAATCCCGATAAAAATCTCATTTATCCTTCGGTTACCGCCATAAATACCGAAATCGATAGTTTAAAAGAAATTATGCTCGGACTTAAATCAACTGGTATTTATCATCTTGATAATCAAACCATAAGCAGGCAAGATGGAAATCCGAAAATAAATTTTGAAACTACTGCCAATGCAAATTTGGTTATCGGTTTTTTTAAGAATGTATCCGGTAGCAAACAATATTTTATGCTGACCAACAAAGATTTTGAAAATCCCCTATCCGTTGATATGCAAACCGATTTTCTATTCAACGATTTGAAAGTTTTCAATACAAACTATAATTCTTGGGAAAATGTGCCTGTGGAAGTGCTTGCCAACCGCAACGGTTTTTCCGTTGATTTAAGAGCAGGCGAAGGCAAACTCTATGAATACACCGGAACAGCAATTGATGAAATTCATACCGATATACAATTAACAAATTACCCTAATGCTTTTGAAAATTATACAATTATTCAATATTCCGTTCCTTTTCTGCAAAATAATAAAATAAAAAGACAAGAAGTCAAATTGGAAATTTTTGATATGCAAGGAAAACTTGTGTTAAAAGCTTTTCAAAAAAAACTAATGCCTGGAAATTATATATATAAACTGGATTTTTCCAATATGTCCAAAGGCACTTATATATGCCGATTGCAATGTGAAAATTATTCCAAAAGTATTAAGATATTACATTTTAAATAGTCCGACCGGATGATAAATATTTTAAAATTTTTGTTTATTAAACAGATATAAATCATTGATTTTTGAATAATTCTTTTATATCTTGCTTAATAATCCTATAAAAACCTAATCCTATGAAAACATTTTACAGAATACTTATTACTTTTTCAATATTTGGGTTTATGTTATTGCAATCTTGTAAAAAAGATAAAAAAACAGCACCCGAAATTGAACAAGAAGGAACTTTTACCGACAATAGAGATGGTAAAACCTACCAATGGGTAAGAATAGGCAATCAAATCTGGATGGCTGAAAATTTGAGATATACGGGAACTGATATTCAGCATATTACGGATTCAATAAATTGGCAAAATAACAGTGCTTATGATGCTTGGTCTTATTATGACAATGATCCGAATAATGATGTTTTGTATCAATGGGAAGCGGCTAAAATTGCTTGTCCTCCCGGTTGGCACTTACCCGATATTAACGAATGGAACGAATTAATCCAATTTGTTGAAAATGAAGGTTACTCGGGAGAAGTTGCCAAAGCTTTAAAATCCACAAGCAGTTGGAATACCGGAAACGGAACAAATGCTTTTGGTTTT
>JALSPZ010000009.1 GCA_026985675.1 Flavobacteriales bacterium | reverse complement strand
GATATTCCATATAATGGCTCAAACACTTTGGATATTGGTGTTTTTGGTGGCGCTGACTGGGACACAAGTGTTGGTGTATATGGTTTGAATAAATCTGGTTCTTCTTCTGCTTATGCAGGTTATTTTGATGGAAATCATGCTATTACGGGGACTAAAAGTGCTTCTGTCCCTACTACACAAGGCAATCAATTATTATATTCTATGGAAAGCCCTGAAATATGGTTTGAAGATTTGGGAGTAGGTCAATTACACAATGGTAAAGTTCATATTAAATTAGATAAAATGTTTAATGAAACTGTGTTTATTGATCAAAATCATCCAATGCATGTTTTCTTGCAGGAGCAAGGAGAATCCAACGGGCTTTATTTTATTCCGGATTCTGATGGAAAAGGATTTACTGTTTACGAAAAAAACAATGGAAATTCTAATGTAAAATTCTCATATAGAATAGTTGCCAAAAGACGTTTTTATCAAGATCATAGATTTGGTATTGATCCTATGCAACCTTTAAAAAACAATCTTAAAAATGCAAAATATCATAAACCAAGGGAAACAAAAATTAATAAAATGCGTAAAATTTTAAAAAGTCAAAAAAAATAAAATGTTGAATTGAAATGTAACAAAGCCTGCGTTTTACGCAGGCTTTGTTATTATAAGAAAATTTGTATTTTAGCAGGCAAACTATTTATTATGCAAAAATTTACAAATGATAAAAACAATAAACTGGTTTTAGGCCATCCCGTAGGTTTATTCGTATTGTTTTTTACCGAAATGTGGGAACGTTTCAGTTATTACGGAATGAGAGCTTTGTTGATACTTTTTTTAACTGCCAAAATTATTGAAGGTGGATGGCAATGGGAACGAAAAGAAGCTTATGCACTTTACGGCTGGTATGTGATGTTGGTGTATTTCTTACCGATGCTTGGCGGTTGGCTGGCGGATAATAAATGGGGACACGTTAAAACAGTTATTGTGGGAGCTTCAATAATTACGGCAGGACATGCAGCATTGGCACTTTCGGATTTGAATATCGGAATGGATTTAAAATTTGTTTTTTATATCGGGCTTTTGCTATTGGTTATAGGAACCGGATTGTTTAAACCCAATATGTCGTCTATTGTAGGCAAAATGTATCCTGCCCATAGTAATAAAAAAGATGCCGCTTATACTATATTTTATATGGGGGTTAATTCCGGAGCTTTTATAGGAACTTTGCTTGTAGGTTGGATTGGTGAACATTACGGTTGGAAATTCGGATTCGGATTGGCAGGTGTTTTTATGTTATTTGGATTATTGCAGTTTTATTTTGCAAGAAATATTTTTGGTGAGGAAGCTAATAAACCTCAACCGAAAACTATTGATTTACCCCCCGAGGAACTGAAAAAACGTGTGCCTTTTACAAAAACCGACAAAATTTTAGCTGCCACAGGTGTTTTTTTTGCTCTTTTATGGGTTGTTCACGGTTTATTTAATGTCATTTCACGTGGTGAACATTTTCTGCCTTTAAACTTATTTTCGATTGATATATCGGGAGAAGCTTTCCAAGTGGATACGGCTACATTGTTATTTCCCATTTCCATAATCATATTGGTTATATTGGGGCTAAATCGTTTGTTCCGTTACGATCCGATAGAAAGAGACCGATTGACGGTTATTTTCATTATCGCTTTTTTTGTCATTGCCTTTTGGGCAAGTTTCGAACAAGCGGGAACTACTATGACTATTTTTGCCCGTGATTATACTGCTAGAACCTTAACCGATAATTGGGCTATGATTTATAAAGTTATCGATACGATTATTTCAATTGTCCCGATGTTGGTGCTTACTTATGTTATCTACGATTTGGCGAAGGCAATTTTAAAAAAATATCCTTGGACTATTTTGTTTACGACCATTAGTTTTGCCATTATTTGGATTTTAGTCATTATGCGGGTAAAAGAAAAAGTTTTTTCGGATACGCCAATAGTCGATACGACTTGGTTTCAGATACTCAATCCGGTTTTTATCATAGCGCTTGCTCCGTTGTATTCGGAAATATGGAAAAAGTATAAACTATCGGCTGCTAAGAAATTTTTTATCGGTTTCTTGTTTTTAGGTAGTGGTTTCGGTATGTTGGCGCTTGGTGCTTCATCCATTCCTGCCGGAGCAAAAACCGCCGCAGTGAGTATGGTATGGTTATTATTGGCTTATTTGTTACATACAATGGGCGAATTGGCAATATCTCCGGTTGGACTTTCGTATGTCAGCAAATTGGCACCTTTACGAATGACGGGATTTATGTTTGGAATTTGGTATATATTTACCGGACTGGCTAATAAACTATCGGGTTTGATGGCGGAAGCTTCCGAAAGTATTGCCGAAAAATTTAGTATTTCTGCTTTTTTTCTGATTTTTACGCTTGTGCCTATTTTAGCGGGATTAATAATTTTAAGTTTAGACAAATTTTTACGTAAAAGAATGCACGGAGTAGAATAGTAATTATAAAATTAAGGCAATTTACGCCAAGATTTTTTTTCTATAACTGTCCCTTTTTGTAATTTTATAATACCCGGATTACTACGTATCATAGTTTTTAAAGTGGTTTGATCGGTTAAATATAAAGGGAAATTAAATAATTTTTGTATTTTATTATCGATTTCCGAAAACATCCCGATGACTTTTATGTTTTTTTTAGAAAGTTTTCGTGCAAAACTATTTACTTTTATTCGTGCTTCGGGAGAAATTTTTTGTGGGTTGGGAGAGATAATTAAATAAATTTCATCTGCATTTAAAACTTTTTTCGTAATATCGCCTTCTTCATTGTTTTCAATACTAAAATCATGTATGGGCGGTTCATATCCTTCTGATAGTACTTCGGTTTCGCGTTTCACAAATTCTGCCCCCGAAATATTCCAAGGTTCTTCTTCGGTAGAAAATTCTTTGACTTTTCCATTGATTTTATAAAACCATTTTTCTTTAAATTCGGGTCGGGTGGCATTTTCGGGAATTGCCATTCCTTCTTTTATATTTTTTCCAATGGCATATGGACGAAAATCTATCACGGGAAGATAATATAACGAATATAAACTCAAAGCAAAACCAATCAATATAATTGTATGCGCCAAAGCCGTTGAAATTTTTTTCCCAAATAAAGGTTGAATATATTTGAAATGGAAATTTAACCAAATTATAAATATAAACAATATAACATTTTTATAAAAAGTTTCCCAGGTCGAAAGTTTTATTGCATCTCCAAAACATCCGCAATCCGTTACTTTATTATAGTAGGCGGAATACCAAGTCAAGAACAGAAAGACGCTTATTAAGGCAAGTAAACTTCTGTTGGTAAATTTTGGGTATAATCCGAATAATAAAAAAATTCCCAGACTAAACTCAATGAGAATCAAAAACAAAGAAATTTCCATTGCCCAAGGATTAAGAAAAGTGAGGTTCAACACATCCGAACTGAAATATTCCAACATTTTGATTTTTGTGCCTACCGGATCCACTAATTTTACAAGACCGGAAAATATAAAAGTTATAGCGACCGAAAACCTGATAATTTGTGTAATGAATTTCATAAAAGCTTATGTAATAGTTGTTACAAAATTAATGATTTATTTTACTTGGACAAAGTTAAATTATTTCTATTTTTGTTATTATGTTAAAAAATATTTTTTTTCTTTTTTTCTTTTTAATATCTGGATTATCATTTGCTCAATTGAAAAATGATTTATATTCTTTGGATTTTAATATGGGATATAACTTATCACGGGTGGAATCCAATTATTTTTTTGAAGAAAATATGCCTTTATCTTTTCAATTTAATTGGCAAAAAAGTAATTTTTATAAACAAGAAAGCTTAAATAATTTTAGTTATTCTGATTTTGGTATATCTTTATTATTTCATCATTATTATAATAAAGAATTAGGAACTAATTACGGGGTATTTGCTTTTATGGAATTTTATCTTATACGTCCGGTTCACAAATTGAGTTTATCGTTTAGGTTATCACAAGGGATTGCTTATAATACAAAGCGGTATGATAAGCAAAAAAACCCAAAAAATTATTTTTTTGGTACTCATTTGAGTTTGCCTATTAACCTTTTTTTCTATTTACGTTATCCGAAAATTATAGAAAATTTCGGCGCACAAATCGGGGTGGGTATTTTTCATTATTCCAATGCAAATTTGGGTTCGCCGAATTATGGTTCTAATATTCCAAGTATCAGTTTCGGGATTAATTATGATATTCGGAAATCTCCACCGGATTTGATTAGTGAAAAGTTAATTTATGATAAAAAATGGCACTTATATACATTAATGAGGTTTGGTTTAAACGAGTCGGATTATATCGGAAGTGGACAATATCCTTTTTATATCCCAGGAATTCAAATGGAAAAATTTTTAAATAGTAGGCATAAACTCAATATGGGATTGGAATTATTTCTTTCATATTTTTTAAAAGAACAAATTGCCTATGAATCAGAAGCTTTTCACGAATTTCAGGTAGATAAAGAAACGGATTTCAAAAGACTTGGAGTTTATGCCTCTTATGAATTTTATTTTAGAAAATTTGGTTTGGATTTTGGGTTAGGTTATTATCTATATTATCCTTATCATTTTGAAACACGTTATTATAATAGAATCTTGTTAAAATTTTATATTTCTCAAAAACTTCAACTAGGGTATTCTCTTAAATTTCATCATTTTTCAAGAGCAGAAGCCTTAGAATTTTTTATAGGATACAATATATTTTAAAAATTAAAATTATGAAATATATATATTTATTTTTTTTAATAATGTTTTTATTTTCATGTAATAAAGAATCTTTGAATTGTAATTTTTCAGGCAATAAAAAAATAGTAATTAAAGAATTACCTGACTTTAGTAGTGTGGTAGTTAATCCACTTATCCGACTTAAAATTATTGATACCAATTATAATAAAATCCGAATAAAAGCTGATGAAGATGTTATAGATAATATTGATTTTTCAGTTGGAGATAATATTTTAACAATTTCTAATCATACTGATTGTTTAATAGAAAATTCACAAGCGATAGCTGATATAACATTATTTGTTGATGAAATAAATGAAATTGTTGGCAATACCGACAGGGATATAAGTTCGGGGAATGTTCTTAAATTTCAAAATTTAAATTTGATTTGTGAAAATAGCACGACAGGAAATAATAATGTAGCCGATTTTAATTTAGACTTACAAATAAAACGTTTAAAAATCATTGCAAATGGAGTAACTATTTTTAGAATCAAAGGAAATGCTCAATATATGTTTGCCGGTTTTTATGGAGTAAGCCCGACTCTTTTAGCTAAAAATTTTGAAGTGGATACTATAAAAGTTTTTCATAGGGGAAGCGCCGATATGCATATTTACCCCAAAATTTTACTTGAAGGAGATTTGTTTGGTTACGGAGATATCTATCTTTATCATCACCCTCAAATTTTTAACCTTACCGAACATGGGAGAGGACATATTTATTTTGTAAATTAGCTTTTTAAAAAATTATATATGGCGCAACAATCACCAACCGGTCCCTCATTAAAAGTCCCTAGGATAATTATAAATATTGGGAAATTTTTACAAACTATTTCTCCTGATTTGGCAACAAAATATGTGAGATTTTTGTTTCAGAAACCTATTAGACACAAAAGACCCGAAGGTGAAAAGCCATGGTTGGAAAAAGCTAAAATCAATTTTATTGCAATTCCGGAAATTGATAAGTCCATAGCGGTTTACAAATGGGGAGAAGGAGATAAAAAAGCTTTGGTAGTCCATGGTTGGTCGGGTAGAGCAACGCAATTATACAAAATAATAGAGGCACTTTTGCAAGAAGGATATGAAGTTTATTCCTTTGATGCACCGGCTCACGGACAATCAACCGGAAAAAAAACTATGATGCCCGAATATATAAAATCCATACAAAAAATTTCGGAAGTTTATGGACCTTTTGAAGTTGCTATCGGACATTCTATGGGTGGAATCTCTTTATTAAATACACAAGGAGAGCAACCGGTATTTAAGAAGTTGGTAGTGATAGGAACTCCGGATTCCATATATAATATTTTTAATGGTTTTGTTAAGATGTTAGAGTTAAAACCCATTGTTGCCGAAAAATTAATAAAGGTTTTTGAAAAAATTACCGGAAAAAGTATTTTCGAGTTTCACGGAAGTAATAACACAAAAAAAATCAAAGAACCGATTTTAATTATTCACGATAAACAAGATAGGGATGTTCCTTTGGTAGATGCACAAAATAATTATGAACATGCAAAAAATGCTGAACTTTTTGTTACGGAAGGTTTAGGACACAATAGAATTTTAAAAAACAAGTCGGTTATTCAAAAAATTATAGATTTTATAAAAAAAGATTAACTTAATTTAAATGATCATCCCATTCTTTGGGTTTAGGTTGGTGTAATTTTCCAACGCTTTTGGCAACAATAGTTGCAACGGTAGCATCTCCCGTTACGTTGATAACGGTTCGCATCATATCCAACGGACGGTCAATAGCAAAAATCAATGCCAAAGCCACGGGAAGTTTTTCGGCTGGAAATCCCAAAGCTTCCAAAACGATGACTAACATAATCATTCCGGCACCCGGAACGGCAGCCGCACCGATAGAAGCCAGTAAAGCGGTTAGAATAATGGTCAATTGATTGGTAAAACCCAAACCTTCGGGCCAAAGGACTTGTAAAATGAATACAGCTGCAACCGCTTGATATAGACTGGTACCATCCATATTTACAGTTGCACCCACCGGTAAGACAAAACTGGAAACTTCTTTATCAACTCCGACATGCTCCTCTACGCGTTCCATAGTAACCGGAAGTGTTGCAGCACTCGAACTGCTGGAAAAAGCTAATAACTGGGCGGGAGAAATTTGTTTGAAAAACCAAAACGGATTTTTCTTGACAAATATTTTAAAAATAATCATATAAAATCCCAACATTAATATTAATCCGATAATTACCGTGAAGCCATATCTTAACAAACTCCATAAAATTTCAGCATCTCCGGTAGTTTCCACCACTACATTTGCAATCAAAGCAAAAACCGCATAAGGTGCAAATAACATAATTAAATCCACCATTTTGAGTATGGCTTCATTTAACGAATCAAAAATATCTTTTAAGGGTTGTGCTTTATGTTCCGGTATTAAAATAAGTGTTATTCCTAAAAATATTGCAAAAAATATTACTTGTAACATATTGCTGTTGTTGCTCATAGCTTTAAAAACATTATCGGGAACCATATCCACTAAGAATTGGAGTTTGGGTTTATTTTTTTGTTGTTGAGCAACTGAAATTTTATTCTCAATTTTTTTATTGGATGAATACGAATTCTCCAATTGATTGACAGTAGCTTGGGAAACACCGTTTCCCGGTTGAATCAGATTTACCGCAATCAACCCAATACTTATGGCAAAAATTGTAGTGGTAATATATAAAGCTATTGTTCTCAATCCTATACTTTTGAATTTGGCAATATCTTTAAGATCCGAAACTCCTTTGATTAAAGAAGCCAATATTAAAGGTATGGCAATCATTTTTAATAAATTGACAAATATCTTTCCCCAAGGGGCTATCCAGTCAAAAACTATTTGTTTACCGGAAGGTATTTTTAAAAATACAAACCCACCGATTAAACCTAGAAACATACCAATTAAAATTTTCCAGTGTAATGCCAATTTATTTTTCTTCATAATTAATCTAATTTATGCGTTTGGTTTAACAATAAAAAATCCAAAATAATCATAGCGGTAAAAGCTTCCACAACAGGAACGGCGCGGGGTACTACACAAGGGTCATGTCTGCCTTTTCCTTTAACAATTGTTTTATTACCGTCTTTATCTATGCTTTCTTGTTCTTGCATTAATGTAGCTACCGGTTTAAAACCGACTCTGAAATAGATATCCATCCCGTTGCTAATTCCACCTTGGATACCCCCTGAAAAGTTGGTTTGTGTAGTTCCGTCTAAATTGAAAATATCATTGTGTCGACTTCCGGTCATTCGGGTACCAGCAAAACCGCTTCCGTATTCAAAAGCTTTAACGGCGGGAATATTTAACATAGCATAAGCCAAAGCCGCTTGTAATTTATTAAAAACAGGTTCTCCCAAACCTACCGGAACATTTTGTATAACACAAGTGATTTGTCCTCCAATGGTATCCCCTCGTTTTTTTATTTCTTCAATTTTTTTAATCATTCGGGAGGCAAATTTTTCATCCGGACATCTAACGGGGTTATTATCGGTTTTACTCAAATCCAGTTGTGTATAATCTTTGTCAACTTCTATTTCCCCTACTGCATTTACATAAGCAGAGATACGGACATTTTTCAATATTTGTTTGGCAATGGCTCCCGCTACAACAACGGATGCAGTTGTTCTGGCAGAACTTCTTCCGCCACCACGATAATCGCGGATTCCGTATTTTTTATCATAAGTAAAATCCGCATGCGAAGGTCTGTAAATATTTTGGATGTGGGAATAATCTTTGGAACGTTGATCAGTATTTTTTATGATAAATCCGATAGGCGCTCCGGTAGTTTTTCCATCAAAAATTCCGGATAAGAGTTCCAAATAATCCGGTTCTTTTCTTTGGGTGGTAATATGAGATTGCCCCGGTTTTCTTCTTTCGAGTTCTTTTTGAATGAGTGAAATATCAATATCAATTCCGGGCGGAACGCCGTCAATTACCCCTCCAATTGCCGGTCCGTGTGATTCTCCAAAGCTTGTTAATCTATAAATTTTTCCGATGCTATTATTCATATTTTTCTTTGAAAAAATAAAAATACAATTTTTTTTCTATATTTGAAAAATGAAAATATATTTTCTTATGGAGTTACAACATTTTTTAATTTATTCCGTATTTCTGATAGGTGTAATGTTAATTGCAGAAGCAGCTTACCGTTTTTTAAAATTTAATACCGAATGGACTAGAAAAATAGCACACGTAGGCTCGGGTATTATTGCTTTAAGTTATCCGGATGTAATAAACAATCATTGGGTTGTATTCGGATTGACTTTAAGTTTTACGTTTATTTTATATTTTTCAAAAAAAATGGGTTTGTTCCCATCTATTTTTTCTGTAGGGCGTAAATCATATGGAGAGTTATTTTTCGTTTGGAGTTCTTGGTTGTTATTTTGGTTATATCAATATACCGGTGAAGTTATTTATTTTTATTTACCATTCAGCATTGTTGTTTTTGCTGATCCCTTGGCGGCACTTATCGGAACAAAATTTCCTTTGAAAAAGTATAAGATTTTTAAGCATTATAAAAGTTTTGGCGGCTCATTTGCTTTTTTTATAACCGGTTTTTTATTATCATATTATTTCATAAGTAACGCGGGAATTACTCAAGAAGTTTTTTTTATATCACTTTTACATGCTTTGATTCTGACTTTTGTTGAAGCGGTTTCCAGTAGAGGATTGGATAATTTGACTATTCCTTTGGTGTCTGTTTTGTTTTTATATCTATTCTTATAAACTTTTAGGTTTGTTTTTACGATCAAAAATTTGTGGATTATATTTTTCAGGATATTTTGGATGAATAGTTTGATAAAATTTTTCTATTTTCAATAAATCCTTTTCCATATCTCCCGTTGGATAAATTATTTTTCCTACCCCGGCTTCTTTTTTCTCGTAATCCAAATATGCCAATAAGATAGGTAATTTGGCTTGTGTGGCAATATGATAAAAACCCATTTTCCATTGAGGGACTGCGCTTCTGGTACCTTCGGCAGGGACCATTAGAATCAATTCTTTTTCTCGATTGAGCATATCAACTGAATGTTTAATTAGATTGTTATGTTTTTTTCGGTTGACCCATAAAGCTCCGGTCCATTTTAATATCCAATTGATAACCGGTATTTTGCTAAAATCATCTTTTATAAAATATTTGGGATTATATCCTCCCAACCATAAACCCGGCAATGCGTGAATGATATCCCAATTGGATGTATGAGGGGCTGCAATCATTACAGCTTTTTTTATACGGTATTCTTCCGGAATATTAATATGCCAACCGGAAATTAAATTCATAAATTTGGCTAGAAATTTTTTCATTTGATATAAATATTTTCTATATTTGCAAAGATAATCATATTTTTAATGTTATGGGCTGGCTTGATTTATTTGGAACACCTAATAGTAAAGGAAATAAAAAGAATATTAAAACTGTAAATAAGTCTAAATTAGTTAACAAAAATACAAATAAGAAAAGTACCAATATCTCCAAAAAAAAAGAGGAAAATACTAAACTGAAACCGGAAGATAAAGTTGCTGCCATCAAAGAAGATTTTTTAAAAAGACAAAAAGAAATAGAAAATTTTAAAAAAAAGCTCAATACTTTTAAAGCAGAAAATAATATTAAAAATGAAGATGATATTAAGACTGATAAAAATTCCGGTATTCAAGCTAATAAAAATAAAACAAATCTTTCTACAAATGTTAAATCAGACAGAGAGATAATTCTTAAACCTTCTCAACAAGTTATTAAAATTTTTGATTTTATAAAAAATGATTTAGGAAAATCTTTGGTCTTAGGAATTTCCATAGATAGACAATCTAATCGGATAAATTATTCTACCGATTCTAATAAAATCCCACAAAATTTATCTAAATTTGAAGAAACTTTAAATAAGTTTTTATTTGAGAAAACTAATCTACATTTATCGGAGTATCTTATTGCAAGATTAAAAGATAATAAAATTTTTTATTTTCAAAAACTAAATGATATCGATATAGTTTTACTGTTAGATAATGATGATATAAACATTGGTTATATTTTAAATGTCTTAAAAGGAAAAATAAAAGAAATCTAAAAAATTGAACTCAAAATTAATACACTATGAATATCAAAAAGATTAAACAAGCTATTGAAAATTTAAGAGAAGATTTAGACGGAGCTCTAATTGCAACTGATGTATATCCAACAGGTGTTGGTACTTCATTAGCAGGTTTTAATAGTAATCCGCAAGCTACCGCTTTATTTGACAGGGTTACTTCTTTTATTATAAAATCATTAGACGCTGCAGGTTTTCCTGGACTTGACAAATATTATCTATTGGATTTGAAGGGTAATCATCTGGTAGTTGTAATATTTTTTGAAGAAGGTTACCAACAAGGGATGCTCATTGATACTACAAAAGTGAATCTGGGTATTCTACTAAATATTGCTATTCCTAATGTTCAAAAAGCATTAAGAGAAGCATTTAAGGAATAAAAAAACTTGGTAAATTAATAAAACCGCCGTTAAAGGCGGTTTTTTTATTGAAACAAATCATCCTTAAACCCTATTAAATATAATTTTTTCTTAGCACGAGTAAAAGCCGTATAAAGCCAACGTAATTGTTCTTTGTCGGTTGTATTCAGATTGTAAGGTTGTTCAATAAAGACATTATTCCATTGCCCGCCTTGTGATTTATGTCCGGTAAGTGCATAGGCATATTTGACTTGTAAAGCATTAAAATACGGATTTGTTTTGATTTTTTTGTATTGTTGCCATTTGCTCAAATGTGAAAAATCTTCTTTTATTGTCTGATACAATTTATTGTTTTCCTGATAGCTTAGCGAAGGCGTTTCGGTATTCAAAGTATCTAAGAGTAATACCGTTTCAAATGGTTTTTGACGGGGATAATCCAACATACGGATTTTAACTTCTGCAAAACGAAAACCATACAGGTCAATAAGTTTATAAATTTCCAAGATTTCTATAATATCACCATTGGCAATAAATCCGGCAGGCGATGATTTATCTAACCAAAAATAGTTGTTTTTTACCACCATTAAATAATCGCCCGTATCCAATTCATTTTCTCGCAAAAGTACTTTGCTTCGGATTTGCTGATTGTAAAGATTTGCTCTTTTATTGGAACGAACAATAATAGCGGTTTCTTCAAAATTATTTCCATAATATGCAGTTTCGATAGCATCTTGGATATCATATCCATCTATTAAACGAATGATATCCTTAAAGCCTGTGGTGTCAAATTTCAGTATGCCCGGAGTTGTAGAAAGAATTTCATTTCTTATCTTGGTAGCATTAAACAAAATTCCCGAATCAAGTGTTTGTCTGACAATTTCGGTTAGTTCGAATGATTGAATATTTTTATCAAAATTTGTAGTAAGATATTTCTCGTCCAATGCCGGACTGAGAGAAGTACCAACCGGAGGTAATTGAGCTTTATCTCCAATCAGAATCAATTGATTGCCGGGCTGTGAATAAACATAATTTATCAAATCGGAGAGGAGGGAGGCTTCTTTAAAAAAATCTTGCGAAGTATTCTGACCGCTAATCATAGAAGCTTCATCTACAATAAAAACCGTATTTTTCAATTTGTTTTTGCGTAGCGTAAAATTAGGTTTGCCGGTATCATCCGTTGAAGGATAATACAGATGTTTATGTAGAGTAAATGCAGCTGTTCCCGTATAAGTGGAAATAACTTTTGATGCTCGTCCGGTGGGTGCCAATAAAACACTTTTTCGTTTGATTTTGGGCAAATTTTTAACCAACGTGCTGATAATGGTAGTTTTACCGGTTCCTGCATAACCTTTAAGAACAAAAATATCTTGTGGACTGTTTAAAATATAATCGGCAATTTTTTTTAACAGGATATCTTGTGAACCGGTTAATTCATAAGGAAAATCCAGTTTGAGCTGCTTATAAAAATCTTGTGAAGTCATCAATATATGCCCTAAATTATTTTTTAGGTAATTTATTCCTTCTTGCCATTTTTCGCAGTCGTTTTTCTTTTTTCTTCAAAGCTTTTTTCTTTTT
This sequence comes from Flavobacteriales bacterium, assembly GCA_026985675.1. Taxonomy (GTDB): domain Bacteria; phylum Bacteroidota; class Bacteroidia; order Flavobacteriales; family Flavobacteriaceae; genus JALSPZ01. The sequence continues at coordinate 7,573 of JALSPZ010000009.1, read as the reverse complement.
TTTCTCTAATTTTTTTTGTGCTTTTTCTTTGGCTTTTTGCCTTTTATAAACTTCCCTGCTTTGGGTATTGGCACGGCAGCCCATTTCCACTTCACGACTTTTTTTGTGGAAGAAAATATCAAAACTGAGTCCGATATAATCGCCTTTTTGGATATAACTGCCGGTATAATTTGTCACAGGATTTTGCAAATTGTTAAAACCGTAATTTCCAGTATATTGGTCGACAAAACGATGTTTGTAAACAAAACTTGTTTGAAGCATCAAACGCGGAAATTGATAATACCAACCGGCTTTTAATACCAAATCAAAATTCCAACTTCCCGGGTTTTGAACTTGTGTTAAATAATAATTTTTATAATTTTCCGTAAGCGTAGTTTTGCTCGTTCTTTCAATTTGGATACCTGCATCAAAACTCAATGTGTATCTGTAAATGGAAAAATTCCGATATTCGAAAAGAATTGGAAAACTAAAATTTAACGGGCTGTAAACCGCAGGTTGTCTGTGATAATAATCTTCCGCTTCTCCGGTTCTTTCCTTGGGTAGCTGAAAATAAGTATTGATAGCCGGTGCTTGTCCCAATAAAGCCCCAACACGAATACCCAAATGATTGACTATATTAAAATTATAAACCAATCCTGCCTTATATCCCAATGCTATTTGTGTCTGAAATGAAAGATTTTCGGTTGTGTTTTGTATGGTTGCAGGAAAATACATCAATCCGTCCATTTGTATGCCCCAACGGGTATAATTTTTAAAAAGATCAAAAGATTTATCGTTATCAAAATAAGTTTGAGCCGATAATAAGGGTGCATAAAACAAGAAGGAAATCAATAAATACTTATAAATTTTGTTCATCATTTTTATCTTTTTCTAAATAGTTTTTAAGTTCGTCTTTTACACTTTCATTTAAACGTTCAATATAGTTTAATATTTCATCTCTCCCCAATTTGGAAGTAGCAGATGTTATGAAAATTTCAGGTAAACTTTGCCATTCTTTTAGTAGGCGAAGTTTATATTTTCTAAGATTTTTACCCAATTGATTACTACTGAGTTTATCCGCCTTTGTAAAAACTATGGAAAATGGTATTCCGTTTTCTCCCAGCCAGCGCATAAAATCCAAATCTATTTTTTGCGGTTCGTGTCGCGAATCTACCAATACAAAAGCATTAACCAAATTTTTTCTTTTTTTAAAATAATCGGTAATTAGTTTTTGGAATTTTTTTCTCGACGATTTTGAAGTTTTGGCATAGCCATATCCGGGCAAATCCACCAGAAACCACTCATCATTGATTTTAAAATGATTGATCAACTGTGTTTTTCCGGGCGTTCCCGAAGTTTTTGCCAATTTTTTACGATTGGTCAGCATATTTATTAAAGACGATTTTCCGACATTGGAACGTCCGATAAAAGCATATTCGGGCAAGGGATCTTGCGGTGCTTTGGAAACATCGGTATTGCTGATGACAAATTCGGCTTTGTTGATATTCATATATGAATTATTTGTGGCAAAGATAAGATATTATTAAATGATAAAAAAAAATGCCTCCCACTTAGGCGGAGAGGCTTACCAAATGTTTTCACAACGGAATAATCCTTATTGTGAATTCCTTTCAGTTGCAAATATACAAAAAAAAATAAAAATAAAAAAATTTTGTTTACATAAATTTATTTTTATAAATTTGAGAGTATAATAAAACAAATTATAAATAGAATAGTTATGAAAAAAATATTAGGCTTAGACTTGGGAACCAATAGTATTGGTTGGGCATTAATCAATCAAGATTTTATTCATAAAAAAGGAAATATTGAAGGGGTTGGGGTAAGGATTATTCCTATGACACAGGATGTTATGGGAAAATTCGAATCAGGACAAAGTGTATCACAAACTGCCGAACGTACCGGATACAGAGGGGTAAGAAAATTAAATCAAAGAAAATTACTCAGGAGAGAAAGGTTGCATAGGGTGTTGAATTTTTTAGGTTTTTTACCTGAACATTATCAAAAAGATATTGATTTTATTAACAAAAAAGGACAATTTATTCGTGAAAGTAAGATAGATTATAAAAAAAACAGTTTAGGTAAGTATGAATTTATATTTAAGGATTCTTACAATGAAATGGTTCATGATTTTAGAAAAAAAGGATATAAAGGGGAGATACCTTATGATTGGACATTATATTATTTGAGAAAGAAAGCTCTTACTCATCCAATAGCCAAAGAAGAGCTTGCTTGGATTTTGTTAAATTTTAATCAAAAAAGAGGATATTATCAATTACGAGACGAAATAAGTAATGTTCAAGACGATAAAAAACAAAAAGAATTTGTAAGATTAAAAGTAAAAAATGTTAGGTCAAAAGGTGAGAAAACAAAAGATGGAAAAGAACTATTTGAAGTAGAATTTGAAAATGGGTGGATATATCCCAAAGAAACGGTTCATCCTGAAAATTGGATAGGAAAAGTTAAAGAATATATTGTAACGACTTCAACAAATAAAGACGGAAGTATTAAAAGAAGTTTTAAACAAGTGGATTCTGAAAAAGATTGGATTGCTATTAAAGAAAAAACTCAACAAGAAATTGAAAAATCAAGTAAAGAAGTAGGTGAATATATTTATGACCACCTGCTAATTGATCCTAAGCAAAAGATAAGAGGAGGTTTGATTAAAACAATTGAAAGAAAATTTTATAAAAAAGAATTAAAAAAAATATTAGAAACACAAGAGAAATATCATGATTCGCTTCAAAACAGGATAATTTATGAAAAATCCATAAATGATTTATATCCTCATAATATAGGGCACAGAAATAATTTGAAATCCAAAGATTTTAAGCATCTGTTGATGGAGGATATTATCTTTTATCAGCGATCGCTAAAAAGTCAAAAATCATTGATTGCCAATTGTCCTTATGAAAAAATAACTTATACAAAAAAAATTTTGGATCCCAAAACGGGGAAAATTGAAGAAGTCAGAGAAACAAAAAATTTAAAAGTTATTTCAAAATCTCATCCATTATATGAAGAATTCAGATTATGGCAATTTATACATAACTTAAAAATATATAAGAGAAAACATCAGGAATTTGATAAAATCTATTTGGATAAAGAAGTAACAAATGACTTTTTTATAGAAGAAAAAGATTGGGAAAGCTTATTTGATTTTTTAACTGAGAAAAAAGAATTTTCACAAAAAACTATTATAGATTTTTTGATAAAAAACAAAAAAATTGATAGAAAAGAAAAAAATAATTATAAATGGAATTATCCTGAAGATAAAATATATCCGGCTATGCCTACCCAAGCAGGTTTTCTGATCAGATTAAAAAAGGTAAAAGACCTTAATCCGGCAGAATTTTTAACCCCTAATAGATTATATCATTTATGGCATATTATATATTCAGTAAAAGATTTTGAAGAATATGCAAAAGCCCTTAGAAGTTTTGCTAAAAAACATAAAGTTGATGAAGATAGTTTTGTAGATGCTTTCATCAAATATCCCCCTTTTAAGAGTGAATACGGGGCTTATTCAGAGAAAGCCATAAAAAAACTGTTACCCCTAATGCGCCTTGGGAAATATTGGAATGAAGAGGAAATACCGGAAGATGTAAAACAACGTATAGATGATATCATGATGAGATTGGAAAGCATCGATTGGGAAAAAGTGGATAAAGACAAAATTACTGGAAAACTGGATGAAATTTCAGATGATGATATTCCGCGGGCAGTATTGAGAAGTTTTTTGGATTTTATTGGAAAAAATCCTTATAAAGGTTTGCAAGTACATCAAGCTACTTATGCAGTTTATGGAAGACATTCGGAAGCAGCCGATATAAAAAAATGGAGCAGTCCTCAAGATATTGATAAATATTTGCAAAATTTTAAACAACACAGTTTGCGTAATCCAATAGTTGAACAAATTGTTTTGGAAACTTTAAAAGTGGTTAGGGATATTTGGAAATATTATGGAAGTGGAGTAAAAGATTTTTTTGATGAAATACATTTGGAATTGGGTCGTGAATTAAAAAATCCGGCTAATGTAAGACAAAAAATATCAAGAAAAAATAACGAAAATGAACGAACCAATCAAAGAATAAGAGCGCTTTTAAAAGAATTGATTAATGAAGGAGCAAATCCGGATTCTCCAAGTCATCATGAAATACTTAAAATATATGAACAAGATATAGTCAATCATTTAAGCAAACTGCCTGATGATATTGAAAAAATAAGAAAAAATAATTCGCCAACTGCTGCTCAGATTCAAAGATATAAATTATGGTTAGATCAAAAATATGTTTCTCCATATACAGGTAAACCTATCCCCTTATCCAAATTATTTACAACCGATTATCAAATAGAACATATCATACCTCAATCTCGATATTTTGATGATTCATTGAATAATAAAGTTATAGCAGAAACAGATGTTAATCAAGATAAGGATAATAGTACAGCCATGGAATATATTCTAAAAAAAGGAGGACATACTGTTGGAAGTGGTCATCATATTTTGACTGCCAAGGAATATCAAGCACATGTACAAAGATTTTTTGCACATAATCCAAAGAAAATGAAAAACTTGTTAAGTGAAGAAATTCCCGAAGATTTTATCAGTAGACAACTTAATGATACCCGGTATATAACTAAATTGATAAAATCTCTTTTAAGTAATATCGTTAGAGAAGAAAATGAGCAAGCAGAAACAGCTAAAAGAGTGATAAGTTTGCCCGGACAAATCACTTCCAGATTGAAATATGATTGGGGTTTGGCGGATAAATGGCATCAAATTATACTTCCACGTTTTGAACGTTTAAACCAAATTACCGATAGAACTGATTTTACTTATGAAAATAAGAATGGAGTAATGGTTCCCAAAATACCGGAAGACATGCCCGGTAAAGTAAATAAAAAAAGAATTGATCACAGACATCATGCACTGGATGCATTGGTGATTGCAGCAACTACGAGAAATCATATCAATTATATTAATGCATTAAATAATGAAAAAATAAAACATGATTTGCAACCTCAATTGCTCAATAAAAATAAGTATGGACATTATACCAAACATTTTCAATTACCCTGGGAAAACTTTCCTGTGGAGGCAAAAGATAAAGTAGAAAAAATTATACCTTCATTTAAGAAAAACTTACGGGTGATTAATAAAGCAACCAATAAATATTGGAAATGGGTAAAACAAGCCGATGGAAGTTATAAAAAATTAAAGGTTAAACAAACGAAAGGAGATCATTGGGCTATTCGTAAGCCATTACATAAAGAAACTTTTTATGGAAAATTCGACTTGGTAAAAACTCCCAAAAATAAAGTGGCCACTTTTGGAAGAACTCCTTTATCTTCTATAAATAAAGATAAACACTTAACACAAATTACGGATAAAGTCATACGTGAAACTATCATTCCAAACCATTTAAAAAATTATATATTGGAAAATGGCAAATATGATTTTGAAAATGCTTTTAGTGAGGAAGGAATAATCCAACTAAATAAAAATATAAAAGAGTTAAATAACGGAAAACCTCATCAACCGATTTATAAAGTTAAAATGTATGAGATAGGCAGTCGATTTCCTTTGTCTGATAATCCTGAGAGTCCCAAACATAAAAAATATGTGGAAGCAGCCAAAGGAACTAATTTGTTTTATGCAGTTTATTGGGATGAGAATAAGCAAAAAAGGAATTTTGAAACGATTCCTTTAAAAGATGTAATAGCTCATCAAAAAATGGAAGCCCATTTGCCTAAGGAGGAAAGGACCATAATACCCGTAAACCCTGATTTAGGTAAATTCTTATTTTATATTTCGCCTAATGATTTGGTATATGTTCCGGATGAAAATGAAGATGTTACAACTATTGATTGGGATAATTTAACAAAAGAACAAATAGCTAATATTTATAAAATGGTCAGCAGTACGGGTAAACAAAGTTTTTATATTCCGGTTTATGTTGCACAAGCCATTTATAACAAAAAAGAATTTGAATCCTTAAATAAAATGGAAAGAGATTTAAAAGGAAAAATGATTAAAGAACACATGATTAAAATAAATACGGATCGTTTAGGTAATATTTTGAAAACAAAAAATAGTTTTTAAAATTGTTGATTATGATTAAAAGGACTTTATTTTTGAGTAGTGATGCCTATTTATATACCCGTCATAAGCAACTGATTATAGATTTTGTTGATAAAGAAAAAACACCGGTTAGTATCCCGATAGAAGATATAGGGGTAATAGTTTTGGAAGCATATCAAATGACTATGAGTTTAAATCTAATTTCACGGATGCTGGAAAATAATGTAGCCATAATCACATGTGATTATAAAAAAATGCCACAAGGATTGATGTTGAATTTGGAAGGTAATACCTTACAACAAGAAAGATTTCGGTCGCAGATTGATAGCAGTAAACCTTTGAAAAAACAATTATGGCAACAAACGGTTAAGGCTAAAATAAGGAACCAAGGAGCTTTATTAGCAAAGTATCATTTGTTGCCGGTAAACAAAAACGGCTATCCTAAAAACTTTGAAAAATGGGCAAATGCAGTTCGTTCGGGAGATCCTGATAATTTGGAAGGTAGAGCTGCTGCTTATTACTGGAAAACTTTATTTTCGCAATATATTCCGGACTTTGTTAGGGGGCGTGACCAACCGCCTCCCAATAATTTACTTAATTATGCGTATGCCATTTTACGGGCAGTAACTGCCCGTTCGCTTGTTGCTTCCGGTTTGTTGCCAACACTTGGGATACATCATCATAACCGTTACAATGCTTATGCTTTGGCTGATGATATCATGGAACCCTATCGTCCGTTTGTAGATAAAATTGTGTATGGTATAGTGGCGGTGAAAAAAGAAACCTTGGATTTTGAATTAACCAAAGAATTAAAAGCTGAATTATTAAAAATTCCAGCTATAGACGTAATAATAGATGGTGAAAAAAGTCCATTGATGATAGCCATGCAAAGAACTACTACCTCCTTGGCAAGATGTTTTGGAGGTTTTCAAAGAAAAATATTGTTTCCGGTATTAAAATAATTAACATGGGAGATTTAACCAGACTAAATCAATATAGAATTATGTGGGTAATGGTATTTTTTGATTTGCCAACAGAAACCAAAAAAGACAAACGTCAGGCAAGTTTATTTAGAAAAAGACTTATAGAAGACGGTTTTTCTATGTTTCAATTTTCAATATATGTAAGACATTGTCCCAGTAAGGAAAATGCAGAAGTACATATCAAACGTGTAAAATCATTTTTACCTCCCAAAGGACATGTTGCTATTATGCAGATTACAGACAAACAATTTGGTATGATTGAGCTTTTTGATCAACAAAAAGAAGCTGAAAAACCTCCTTTACATCAACAATTAAGTCTATTTTGAATTAATTAAAAACAAAAAATGGTTTAGCAAATGCTAAACCATTTAAATGATTACAACTTTTTTTGATTCTAAATATCTTATTAACATATTGATTTTGAGCTAATTTAACTATGGTATGTTGTAATCAATATGTCAAAGATATAAAAATGAAAGGAATTCACAACGATGTCTTAATATTTCCG
>JALSPZ010000008.1 GCA_026985675.1 Flavobacteriales bacterium | reverse complement strand
GAAGACGTAACGGCTTGTATCATTCCCAAAGATGTTTACAAAAAACTACTTTCAAACAAAGATTTTACTTTGGAAATGCTTCGGTTATTGAGCAATGATTTGAAATTAGCCAATATGACTATTGCCCAATTGGCACAGCATTCGGTTAAAGAACGTATGGCTGAAACTTTATTGCATTTGGAAGATATTTTCGGTACCGATAGGGAAGGAAATATCAATATAAATTTATCTCGTGAAGAATTAGCCAATATCATCGGAACTGCTTCCGAATCCGTCATACGAATTTTGTCCAGTTTCAAAAAAGAAAATATCATCTTTTCCAAAGCCAAAAAAATCAAACTTCTAAAAAAAGACCGCTTGTATAATATCGCAGAAGGTTTGGAAGTATAAAAAACACACAAATGAGCATACATAACGAATATAAAAAAATTACCACCAAACGCTTGTTTGATATGAAACAAGCCGGTGAAAAAATCAGCATGCTAACGGCTTATGATTATACCATGGCCAAAATACTCGATGCTTCGGGTATTGATATTATTTTGGTTGGTGATTCGGCTTCCAATGTTATGGCCGGGCACGAAACTACCCTTCCGATAACCTTGGAGCAAATGATTTATCATGCTTCGTCTGTCATTAGAGCCGTCGATCGAGCATTGGTAGTAGTGGATATGCCTTTCGGAACTTATCAAGGTAATTCTAAAAAAGCTTTGGAGTCTGCCATACGTATTATGAAAGAATCAGGTGGACACGCTGTAAAAATGGAAGGTGGTAAAGAAATTTCGGAATCTATCACCCGTATTCTTAGTGCAGGAATTCCCGTCATGGGGCATTTGGGATTGACACCGCAATCCATTTACAAATTCGGAACATACACAGTAAGAGCCAAAGAAGAAAAAGAAGCACAAAAACTTATGGAAGATGCCAAATTGTTGGAAGAACTCGGCGTTTTTAGCATTGTCTTAGAAAAAATACCGGCAAAATTAGCCGAAAAAGTGGCAAAATCCGTCAAAATTCCGGTAATTGGAATCGGTGCCGGAAAAAATGTTGACGGGCAAGTGCTTGTTATGCATGATATGTTGGGAATGACCAAAGATTTTAGCCCGCGTTTTTTACGAAGATATGCCGATTTACACCAAATCATGAGTGATGCTTTCAAACGCTATATCAATGATGTCAAAACATTGGATTTCCCCAATGAGAATGAACAATATTAATTGACCGGATGAAATCCACCCCCGACCATTTGGATATTTTATTTGAAGACAATCACCTGATTATCGTCAATAAAAAACCCGGAGATATTGTGCAAGGAGATAAAACCGGAGACATACCGCTTTCCGAAATTGTCAAAGCTTATATCAAAAAAAAATATAAAAAACCTGGTAATGTTTTTTTGGGAGTGGTTCATCGTTTGGATAGACCTACCAGTGGCGCAGTTATTTTTGCACGTACTTCCAAAGCCCTGACCAGACTCAATCAAATGTTGAAAGATAAAAAAATCCAAAAAACTTATTGGGCAATTGTAAAAAATGTACCTCCCGAAAAACAATCAATTCTTATACACTATTTAATCAAAAATCCGAAAAATAATAAATCTACTGCTTATGATGAAGAAAAGACGGGAAGCAAAAAAGCGGTGCTAAATTATAAAATCATTGGAAAATCGGACAATTATTATTTATTGGAAATTGATTTGAAAACGGGACGTCATCACCAAATCCGTTCTCAATTGGCAAAGATCGGCTCACCTATCAAAGGAGATTTAAAATACGGCTTTTCAAGAAGTAATCCCGATAAAGGCATCTCTCTCCACGCACGAAAATTGGAATTTATGCATCCGGTAAGTAAAAAAGAAATACAGGTTATTGCTCCTACCCCAAAAAATGATATATGGAAAAAATTTTTAATAAAATAAATTAAACAGAAAATATATTTTAACATTTTTAATCTTTTTTTATTGTATTTTTGGGCAACCAAAATTATTTTTCTATGATTTTAATCGCTGATGCCGGTTCTACCAAAACCCGATGGATACTTGTAAATAACGAAAGAATGCTTATCGGAAAATTTGAATCCGCAGGACTCAACCCGACTGTTTTTGATGAAGAGACGCTAAGTAAAAACATAGCACGTAATACCCAATTGTTAAATTATGCCGGGTACATCAAAGAAATTTATTTTTACGGCTCGGGATTGGACGACGACGAATCTTATAAAAAAATGAATAAGGTTTTATCCGAACTCTTTGACAAAGCTCAAATCAATCTTTATTCCGATATGTTGGCTGCTGCCAGAGCAACAGCCGGAAAAGAACCCGGAATTATTTCCATTATGGGCACCGGTTCAAATTCAGGATATTATGATGGTGAAAAATATGTATCAAGTATTGGATATTTTGGATATCTATTAATGGATGATGCTTCGGGAAATTGGTTTGGAAAACAACTCCTTCGGGATTACTTCTATAAAAAAATGCCCGAAAATCTCCGAAAAAAGTTCAAACAAGAATACAAAATAGATGAAAAAGATATATTAACAAAACTTTATCACAAACCTCAACCCAATACTTTTTTGGCTACTTTCTCACCATTTATGTCCAAACATTATAAATCGGATTACATTAAAAATCTTTTAACTCGCGGTTTTACCATATTTATTGAAGAACAATTAAGTACCTACGAACAATATAAAGAAGTTCCGCTACATTTTAACGGTTCCATAGCTTTTACTTTTCAAAAAGAGCTTTTGGATGTAATAAATAAGAACGGGTTAAAAGTCGGAAAAATTATTAAAGATCCCGTTGAAGATTTAATAGATTTTCATATATGATTTAATAGGTATTTATTAGTTTTGTAATTTATAAATATAATTTTATGGAACCCAAACTTTCCAACCGAATACAATCTCTTGCCACTTCGCAAACCATAGCTATGGCTGAACGTGCCGCTGATTTGAAAGCAGAAGGTGTTAATATTATAAGTTTAAGCTTGGGAGAACCCGACTTTGATACCCCTGATTATATCATTGAAGCAGCCGAAAAAGCTATCGAAAACAAATTTTTCAAATATCCACCCGTTACGGGTTATAAAGATACGCGGGAAGCTATCGCCCGTAAATTAAAAAGAGACAATAATTTGGATTATGACATCAATCAAATCGTGGTTTCCAACGGTTCCAAGCAATCCATTTTTAATGCCGCAATGGTCTTGGTAAGCCCGGGAGACGAAGTCCTTTTACCTTCTCCTTTTTGGGTGAGTTACAAAGAAATTACAAAATTAGTCGGCGGAATCCCTGTCCCAGTCAAAGCTACTATTGAAAATGATTTTAAAATTACACCGGAACAATTGGAGCGAGCCATAACACCCAAAACCAAGCTGATGATTTTCAATACGCCAAGTAATCCCAGCGGATCGGTTTATAGCAAAAAAGAATTGAAAGCCTTGGGAGAAGTTTTGAAAAAATATCCGGATATTTATATCATTTCCGATGAAATTTACGAGTATATCAATTTTACAGGAAATTTTGCAAGTTTTGCCGAAGTTTCAGGCTTAAAAGACCGTGTTATCACAATAAACGGAGCATCCAAAGCTTTTGCAATGACGGGCTGGCGTGTAGGATATATGGCGGCTCATCCAACAATTGCCAAAGCTTGTATAAAAATTCAAAGTCAAGTTACGTCCGGGGCAAATTCCATAGCACAAAAAGCTTTAATAGCCGCTTTGGACGGTGGAAAAGAAAAAATAAAATATATGATTGATGCCTTTGATGAAAGAAGACAATTGGTCTATCAATTACTGAACGATATCCCCGGATTCAAGGTAAATATGCCCGAAGGTGCTTTTTATTTTTTTCCTGAAGTAACGGAATTTTTCGGCAAAGAGTTTAACGGATACAAAATAAAAAATGCTACCGATTTATCTATGTATCTATTGGAAGAAGCCAAAGTAGCCACCGTAACGGGAGAAGCTTTTGGAAATCCCGAATGTTTACGATTTTCATACGCCACTTCCAAAGAAGATTTAATCGAAGCTTTTAACAGAATCAAAAAAGCATTAAAATTTTAAAAAATTTACAAATTGGGAATAGACGTAAAACCATATAAAGAAAAAAGCGGAAGCCGAAAAGAACAAGTAACCGAAATGTTTGACAACATTTCGGGAAACTACGATTTTATGAACCGTTTGATGACCTTTGGAAATGATATCCGTTGGCGAAAGAAAGTAGTGAAAAAAGTAGCGGAGCTAAAACCTGAACAAATACTGGACATAGCTACCGGCACGGGAGATTTTGCCATTATGCTTGCTGAAAATATTCCGGCAAAAAAAATCATAGGACTGGATATTTCCAAAGGAATGTTGGAAAAAGGAAAAGAAAAAGTAAGAATAAAAGCTTTGGAAAATGTTATAGATATGGTGCTTGGAGATTCAGAAGATATGCCGTTTGAAGATAATACTTTTGATGCGGCAACCGTCGGATTCGGTGTGCGAAATTTTGAAAATTTGGATAAAGGTTTACAAGAAATTTACCGTGTATTAAAACCAGGGGGGATTTTTGTTGTATTGGAAACTTCACAACCGGACAAATTTCCTTTTAAGCAACTGAACAAAATATATTCCAAGCATATTATTCCTTTGTTAGGAAAAATATTTTCAAAAGATCAAAAAGCTTACGAATATTTGCCCGAATCGGCAGAAGTTTTTCCTTACGGAGAAGCATTTAACAATATTTTACGCAAGAATGAGTTTATATCAGTGTCCGACGAAGCTTTAATGTTCGGTTCGGTTAGAATTTATACGGCTTATAAGAAAAAATAAATTTAAACACAAATGAAGAAGTTTTTTTTGATTGTTTTGTTAAGTTTAAACTTTGGGGTAATAACCGCTCAATATACCGATGACATTCCCAAAAACCGACCTTTTTTTGACAAAAAAAATGTCTCTTGGGGATATTATTTCGGGATGAATTTTTACGATTTTAAAATTGATTACAAAACACCTTATGCACATATTATACAAGAAACAAATCCCGGATTTCAAGTAGGATTGGTTGGAAATCTCAATCTCAATTCCAGTTTTAGCATCCGCACTACACCCGGGGTTTATTTTACCAACAGAAGACTTATTTTTAGAAATTTAACAGGTCCCAAAGATAGCATACGTGATATCACTTCCAATTTTGTTCAACTACCCTTATATCTAAAATTCAATACCATACGCTATGGAAATATACGCCCTTATCTAATGGGAGGTATCACTTATACTTATAATCTTAACTCGTGGGAATTTTCTAAAAATGATAATACCGCCGGACGTTTTCGCCTCCGAACACAAACCTGGTTCTATGAAATAGGTTTCGGGTTTGAAATGTATTTATATTATTTCAAATTTACTCCCAGTATTTTCGGGGTTTTCTCATTACAAAACGAACTAATTCCGGATAAAGACCCCAATAGCCCTTGGACTTCCAATATCGAATCTATGAAAACCCGAGGTATTTATATCAATCTAACTTTTGAATAAATGGCTGTAATTATTAAAGAAAAACTCGATTTAAAAGACTTTCTGGAAGCCAATTTCCCCGAGGTTTTAAAACCTTTTTATAAAAAAAGAATTTTTATTATCAATGCGCTTTTCGGGATATTATATTTATCTATTGCCGGCTACATTTTTTACCAAACCTATAAAACACACGGGAAAATGGAAACCGTGCATATCAGTTTTATTGTTTTCAGTTTTATATTTTTTGCGCTTGCTTACTACCTTTCCAATAGGGAAATGAAAGTCTACCAAAAGTTCATCGATCAAATGAACGAACTGGAAACCGTTTATACCATAGATGAAAATCAGATTTCCGTTGAAAACAAAAACAATAAATTTTCATATCGTATCAACGAAATATCCAAATTTAAAGAACTTTCCAAATGGTTGGTTTTTGAATTTAAAAACGGAGAAAAAATCAGCATCTACAAACCCAATATCCAAGCCGGGGATTATAATTTGCTTATCGAAAAGTTTAAAAAATTCAAATAATACTGTTAAATTTAATTTTTTTTTATAATTTAGCTGATTATAAATATTTTATTATGAAATTTTTAACGACTATTTTAGTAATTTTTCAATTTTCATTAATCCATTCACAAAGTTTATATCCCGAATTGCAAGACGGAACCAACGGAATCAATAACGGATATGGAGCTTGGGGAAATTACAACACAGTTCACGAAGCCGAAATTCAAGTTCCCGGCAAAGGGATAATCAATTTTTATCATCCGGATATAGCCGCCACACAATTACCGGTAATTTTCTTTATTTCCGGTTGGGGGAGATATGCAGATTCCTATGAAAAATTATTTTACTATATGGCAAGTTTAGGTTATTCTGTTGTTAATATTTACAATACAGACCCTGGAAATATCAACGAAAGTTACCAAAACAGTTTGGATATGATGAATCAAGCGGTTCAAAATGAATTTCCTCAATGGATAGATACCGGAAAAGTAGGTTTAATGGGGCATTCTTATGGTGGCGGTGCTACTGTCTGGCTAGGAAAACAAGTCTTTTCAGCTCCTTATAATTGGGGAAGCAATGGAAAATTTATATTTATGACAGCTCCTTGGTATAGTTTACTGATTACCATAGATGACTTACTTAACTATCCTTCCGACGTAAAATTACTAATTGAAATAAGCAATGACGATATGCACGAAGGAACCAACCGTTGGAATACCGACGAACGGGCTATACGTGCTGTTTTTGAATTGATAAATATTCCCAATTCCGAAAAAGACTTTATCCGTATTTATTCATCTACCGATACCTTTCAATATGATATTGATAATGATGGAAATCCTGAAACTTTTAATTACGATGCCAATCATTATATTTCCTATACCGGAACCTACAATTCTTATGCTCATTATCAAACTTATGACGCATTGGATGTTTATGCAATTAATCGTTTGGTTCATGCTTTAACAGACTATACTTTTAACGGAAATCAACAAGCCAAAAATATTTGCTTGGGCAATGGAAGCACACAGCAAGTAGATATGGATTTCCTAACCGATTTGGAAGAAAGCGATGCGCCGGTTATCTCACGACCGGAAAATCAATTTCAATATCCATGCAGTTCCGACTGGAATGATTTTCAAACCAATCAAAACACTTGGTTTTTGCAAGAAGCTTGCGCCGATAATGACAACGATGGAATTATAGATTATATAGAGCAATTGGAGGTGAAGACAATATCGGAAAACAATATCCGAATATTTCCTAATCCTGCAAAAGACTTTTTGTTTATCCGGACAAATGACCATACCAATATAGACAAGATTACCCTATACAATAGTAAAGGACAAATAATTATAAATCAAAGAAAATACTCCGGTAAAATTGATATTACAGTTTTAAAACCCGGCAATTATTTCATACAAATTGATAGTAAAAATAACAGAATAATGAAGAAATTTGTAAAAATGTAACAACTATCGATGCTTTAATATTAACTTTCGAGACAAATATCTAAACCTGAAAAATAAAAGTAGAGCAGCTAAACTCAATCCGGTGAGTAAACCTATCCAAATACCTATAGTGCCATAAATTTTACTCAAAAAATAACTTAAGGGAAAACCAATTATCCAATAAGAAACAAGTGTAATAAAGAAAGGATAAATTACATCTTGCAAACCACGCAAAGCTCCTTGAAAAACAACCTGAAAACCGTCAGGAATTTGAAATATACCGGCAATTATCAATAATTTTACCGCTAAATTATATATTTCGTGTGCCACTTGTGATTTTTCGGGATCTGAATAATCCAAATCCATAAAAATATAAGGTATTTGATACCGAAAAACAATCAACAAAAACGTAAAAATCAACTCAAACAAAAAAACTTGTAAAAAAACGGAAGTAGCAATACGTTTCATTTCATTAAAATCTTTCCTTCCTTTTTGATTACCTATACGTATAGTAGCGGCAACTCCAAAACCTATGAAAACCATAAAAGTCATTGAAGCCATTTGCTGTGCAATCTGATTCGCAGCCTGACTAACGGCTCCCAAAGTTCCGGCTAACCAAACTGTTGCCGAAAAAATTCCCATTTCAAATATTCCTTGAAAACCCGAAGGTATTCCCAAATACAAAATTTTTCTAATAATGGGATTTGAAAGCAAATACATCCCCAAACTTTTCATATACACCTGTGTTTCGGACATATATTTTAAAAAAAACCAAAGAATAAAAATAGTGATAAAACGTGCAATCAAAGTTCCGTAAGCTGCACCATAAATTCCCATAGGTTCAAAACCCAATTTACCGAACACCAAAATATAACTCAAAAAGATATTGATAAGGTTGGCAATCAAAGTAGCAATCATAGGATAAGTTGTCAAACCCAAACCATCTGAAAATTGTTTAAGTGCCTGAAAAATCATAACGAATAATAAAGAAATTCCAACGATGCGAACATAAGGAATCGCTAAGGTAATCACTTCGGGGGATTGATGTGCCATTCTAAGAAGAGGAGGCAACAAAAAACTCAAACCGGCCATAACTAGACCCAAAATCGTATTTAGAAAAAGCCCGTTAAACATTACCCGACGAATTCGCCCTGATTTATTTGCTCCTACTGCCTCCGATATCAAAGGAGTTATAGCGTATGAAAATCCAATGCCGAAAGACATAATAAAAAATATGGCAGAGTTTGCCAATGATATGGCGGCTAAATTGATAGGATTAATTTTTCCTACAAAAATATTATCTGTCAATCCTACAAAAACATGCCCCAAATAACCGAGCATCACCGGAACAGCTAATTTTAAATTATATTTGAATTCTTTGGTATATTGCTTAAACATTACCCGGTTATTAAAAGTTTGCAAATTTACAATATTTATTCGTGTATAAAAATAAAATAAGCGAACAAATAACTGTCCGCTTATTTTAAAATCTTAAAAGAATGATAATTAATCAAGTGGCGGAATACGTAAAACCTGTCCGGGATAAATCAAATCCGGATCTTTTAGCATAGGTTTGTTGGCTTCAAAAATCACATTGTATTTAGAAGCGTCTCCATAAACTTCTTTGGCAATTTTACTCAAATAATCTCCTTTTTTAACGGTATAAAAACTCGCCTCGGGTTCAGCATTCTTAACTTCCATACGGTCATCAACTTCTGCAACTCCTTCTGTATTCCCAACCATTAGTATAACAATTTCTTTTGTTTTTTGATCGGGAACTGTCCCAAATACCAAAGCTCTTTCTCCATCAATAACAATGTTTAAATCTTCTACCGGAAGACCTTCAGTATTGATATTTTCCATTAATTTTTTGGCTTTTTCAAAATTAATTTCCTGAATAGATTTGGTTTTGATAACTTCTTCTTCTTTATGTCCGAACAATTTAGCGCCGGCATCTTTAATAAATGAAAATAATCCCATAATTTTAATTTTTTAAGTGTTAATATGATACAAAAATAATAAAAATTACCCAAAATTTTCTTTAATTATATAAAAATAAATTCAATAAATTTTTCTGGCAAGAAAATTGTATTTTTACAAAAAAACTAATGTTCATGAAAACGATTAAATTTATTTTCTTATTTCTATTCTTTTCCGGTTTCGGACAACCAGCTTCAAATTTGGTAATGGTATCCGGAACAAATCAAGCTTTTATTTTAAAAGTGGATAATAAAATATTCAACAAATATGCTTTAAAAGAGATTCGTGTAAAAAATATTCCTTCGGGATATCACCTCGTAAGTGTCAATTTCGAAGATAATTCCAAAATATTACAAAAAAGAATTTATATTCCTCCCGCTTCTGAAATTGTTTGGGAAATTTACCCTTCCGATTACAGAAATCCGAAAGGTATTTTTATAATAAAAGATATTTTTCCGGCAAATGAACATAGCGGTTATTATCAACCGAATTTTGTTTTTGATTGGCTTCAACAAAATGCCGGACCAAATTTCGGCGAAGGAAATGTTCAAAACGGACAGATAAATATTAATATCAATAATCAAATTTCCAACACTACACCCGGAACGCAAGTTTGGGTCCCCGGATATCAAGGAAATATAGGATGTCCCAAACCCGTAAGTCCGGAAAAATTTTCCAATATGCTTGAAACGGTTGAGGAACAATCCTTTGAATCTTCCAAATTATTAACCGCCAAACAAATTATCAAATACAATAACTGCCTAACTGTCAATCAATTGGTTCAAATAATGAAATTGTTTAGCTTTGATAAAGACAAACTTAAATTAGCAAAATATGCGTATCATTATATTTATGATATTGATGATATTTACAAGGTAAATAATGTCTTCGATTTTGACGACACCAAAGAAAAATTTGCAAAATATATAGAACAGCAAGAATAATGAAAGAAAAACTATCTTTGTTGAAGCAAGAAGCACTCAAAAACAAGAAAGAATTTAAAAGACTAACACAAAAAATTAAGAAAAAACCTCCGAAGAATTTCGATTATATTATGAAAGAAATTCACCATGAGGTTTTTTCTAACATAGACTGTTTGTCCTGTGCCAATTGTTGCAAAACCACTAGCCCGATTATTACCGAAAAAGATATAAAACGCATATCAAAATTTTTAAGAATTAAAGCGGTAAAATTTATCGAAAAATATTTGAAAAAAGACACAGACGACCATTGGATGTTTAAGCAAACGCCTTGTGTTTTTCTTAATGAAGATAATTATTGCCAAATCTACGAAGTTCGTCCCAAAGCATGCAGAGAATATCCCCATTTGGATCGAAAAAAGAATATTCAACTCTTAAATCTACATTTGAAAAACACAGAAATATGCCCTGCTGTTTTTGATGGTTTTGACTTATTAAAAGAAAAAATATGAAAACCAGAAAGCGATAAATTGAGTAAAAATTCCAATCAAAAGCCCTGTCAATATTTCTTTCGGTTCATGTGCTTCCAAATAAACCCTTGCCGCCAAAACCAATGACGTAATAAAAATTATTATTATTAAAACCCATAAAATATTCAAACGGGAATAATAGCTCCAAATCATCAAAAAACTCAAAACTCCGCCAAAAGCCATAGCGTGCAAACTCGGTTTTTTATTAAAAAAATTCAAAACTCCGGCAAATAAAACCGATAAACTTATCCCGATAAAAAAAGGTAAAAGCTCTATAAAAATATGAAACGAAGCTATTTTTTGTGTTAAAATAAAATAAACCGTAAACATTACAAAAGAAAAATATAAACGTTCTTTGGACGTTTTCAAAACACCTGACTTTATAAATCCGCTATATCTAAAAGTCAGTAAAAACAATAGTGGAATAACAATTGATACAATCAATAAATATATTTCCAAGAATTTTATATTGGATGACAAAAAGAAATTCGGAGAGAGAAAAAAATATAAAGTTACCGTATATAAAGGAATAAACAAAGGATGAAACAAAACCGATAAAAACATGGCAAAATATTCTTTCCATGCATATTTTTTTACTTCCTTCATTCTTTAAATTTCTTTTCTCAAACGTGCTACCGGTATTCCTAATTGTTCTCGATATTTAGCAACTGTTCGCCGGGCAATGGGAAAACCTTTTTCTTTTAATATCTTTGCCAGTTGTTCGTCGGTTAAAGGTTTTCGCTTGTCTTCTTCATCGATTACTTGCTGCAAAACATTTTTTATTTTGATAGTGGAAATATCTTCTCCCTGTTCATTTTTAATAGATTCGGAAAAAAGCTCCTTCAAAAGTTTTACTCCGTATGGGGTTTGCATATATTTGCTACTGGCAACCCGTGAAACCGTAGATATATCCATCCCGATTTTATCGGCAATATTTTTTAAAATCATCGGTTTGATTTTTCTTTCGTCACCGGTTAAAAAATATTCTTTTTGAAAATCGACTATGGCATTCATGGTTTTTAAAAGCGTCTCATGTCTTTGATTGACCGCATCAATAAACCACTTAGCCGAATCCAATTTTTGTTTGATAAACATGACAGCTTCTTTCTGTACTCCTTCTTTGTTTTCTTTATACGCTTTAAGCATTTCCGTATATGCGGGAGAGACATGTAGTTCGGGAGCATTTTTTGTATTTAAACTTACTTCCACTTCATCATCAACGATATTTATTATAAAATCCGGAATAACATGCTCTACATATCCCCCTTTGGAGCTAAAAGCATTTCCGGGTTTGGGGTTGAGTTTTACGATTTCATCAACGGCTTCTTTAAGCTCTTCTTCCGTTATACCGAATTTTGATTGTAAACGTTTATATTTTTTATTGATAAAATAGTCGAATGCTTTCTCCAATATTTTTATAGCTAACTTGCGTGCAGGATTTTCATTTTTTCTTTTAAGTTGAATAATCAAACTTTCTTGTAAATTCCTTGCTCCTACTCCCGGTGGGTCTAATTCCTGAATATTTTTCAATATCTTTTCCACCTCTTGCTCATCGGTAAAAATATTCTGTCCGAAAGCCAAATCATCTACCAATTCCGACAAATCATTTCGCAAATATCCGTTATCATTAATACTTCCTATAAGAAATTCGGCAATTTTTCTTTGTTTTTCATCGAAACTAAATGAGGCCAATTGCGATTTGAGATATTCCGTAAAACTTTCACCTTGTGCATAAGGCACTTTTTTTTCTTCATCATCAGAAGAATAATTATTCTGACGAAGTTTCCATTCCGGAACATCATCTTGTGGCAAATATTCATCTATATTTATTTCGGGAAGTTCAGTTTGTTCATCGTAAATATCATCCGTATTGTCCAAATCATCATCTTTGGGCAATTCCTCTTTTCCTTCTTCCAATGCGGGATTTTCTTCCAATTCTTGCTTTACTTTTTGTTCAAAAGCCAAGGTGGGCAATTGAATAAGTTTCATCAATTGGATTTGTTGAGGTGTTAATTTTTGTTGTAATTTCTGTTGTAAACTTTGTTTTAACATAGGTCTTTCTATCAATTTTTAATATCTGTAATAATCGGGTTTATAAGGTCCTTCTTTTTTTACTCCGATATATTTTGCTTGTTCTTCCGTAAGTTCATCCAGTTCTACGCCCAAATGTTCCAAATGTAAACGAGCAACCATTTCGTCCAGATGTTTGGGTAACATATAGACCTTATTTTCATACTTATCGCTGTTTTGCCAAAGTTCCATTTGTGCCAAAACCTGATTAGTAAATGAGTTGCTCATCACAAAACTGGGATGTCCGGTGGCTACGCCCAAATTCATCAAACGTCCTTCGGCTAAAATTATTATATCGTGATTTTCCACGGTATATTTATCCACTTGCGGTTTTATTGTATCTTTGGTATGTCCGTAATTTTTATTCAACCAAGCCATATCGATTTCATTATCAAAATGTCCGATATTGGCAACAACGGTTTTATCTTTCATCATTTGAAAATGTTTTCCCGTGATGATATCTTTATTTCCGGTAGCGGTAACAACGATATCCGCTTCTTTTACCGCATCGTCCATTTTTTTGACTTCATAACCTTCCATAGCCGCTTGTAAGGCACAAATGGGGTCAATTTCGGTAACTATCACTCTTGAACCTGCTCCTCTAAAAGACGCTGCTGTTCCTTTGCCTACATCTCCGTATCCGGCTACAACCACTACTTTTCCCGCCAACATCAAATCGGTTCCTCTGCGAATGGCATCCACGGCACTTTCTCTACATCCGTATTTATTATCAAACTTGGATTTGGTAACGGAATCATTTACATTAATTGCCGGTACCGGAAGTTTTCCGTTTTTCATTCGTTCATACAGACGATGAACTCCCGTAGTGGTTTCTTCGGAAATGCCTTTTATGCCGGCAACCAATTCGGGGTAATTATCCAAAACCATATTGGTTAAATCGCCACCGTCATCCAAAATCAGATTTAAAGGTTTATCTCCGAAAAACAATACCTGACGCAAAGCCCAATCGTATTCTTCTTCGCTCATTCCTTTCCAAGCAAATACGGGAATTCCAGCTTGTGCAATAGCTGCCGCAGCGTGGTCTTGTGTTGAAAAAATATTACAAGTCGTCCAACGAACCTCGGCTCCCAAGGCTACCAATGTTTCAATCAAAACCGCCGTTTGAATGGTCATATGCAAACTCCCACCGATACGCGCACCTTTCAAAGGTTTTTTTTCGGAATATTTTCTCCGTAAAGCCATCAATCCGGGCATTTCAGCTTCTGCCAAACGAATTTCTTTTCTACCCCATTCCGCAAGAGAAATATCTTTTACTTTATAAGCTAAATGAGTTTTTTCAACAGGTTTCATAAGCAAGCTTTATTGCTCAAAGATAAAAATTTTTTTATAATAAATATAATATGGCAAAATTTTTGCTATAAAAAGTCTGTTTGTAAATTTATGACTTTTGTCATATTTTTACTTCAAATTTTTAAATATTTATTAAATTAAAATTATGAAAAAAACAGCACTTCTATTTTTATTCATGAGTTTTTTCGGGACTTATGCTCAACAAAGAATTAATGAAACAACAATCAAAGTTCAAAATCTTTCTGCAGTAAAATTCAACCAACTTTTGGAAGAAACTCCAAATGCACAACTTTTGGATATACGAACCCCTGTAGAATTCAATGCCGGACATATCAAAAATGCTATTTTGGTAAATTATTACGATAGAAATTTTGCAAATAATATCTTAAAACTGGGTTTGGATAAAAATCAACCGGTCTTCATTTATTGTAGAAGCGGACATCGTTCAGGAAATGCTGTAATTATTTTCAAAAAATTAGGTTTTAAAAAAATTATTAACTTAGCCCACGGAATAAACGATTGGTATCGACAAGGATTACCTTTGGAAAAATAAATAAGAATTAAAACTATAAACTATGAAAAAATTATTTATCGGACTTTTACTGACAAGCATTTTAATTTCTTGTAACAATCAAAAGAAAGAAACTCCAAAAACGGAAACCCAACCTATTATTGAAAAACAAACCAAGCCTTCTTTTGATGAAGCCCTTTATCAAAAGAAAGGAAAGGAAATTGCTATGGCAACTTTTAAAGTATTCAAAGGACATATTCAAAAGGTTGCTTCTACACAAGGTTTGCCTGCAGTTGTCGATTTCTGTAACAAAAAGGCCATACAACTTACCGACAGTATGGCACAAGCAAACAATGTAATCATCAAAAGAACTTCTCACAAACTACGGAACGAAAAAAATGCTCCTGATGCTGCACAAAAGGAAATTCTTGACACATATCTTAAAGCACAAAAAGAAGGACAAGCATTGAAACCTATTGTTAAAAAAGATAAAGACGGATATGTGCATTTTTACGGTCCCATCAAATTAAAACATGAATGTTTAAAATGTCATGGACAACCGGAAAAAGATATAAGCCCTGCAATTTATAAAGTAATCAAAGAAAAATACCCTAATGATCAAGCAACCGGTTTTAAAGTAGGGGATTTAAGAGGGATTTGGGACATCAAGTTTTTGGAGAAAAAATAATATATCAAAAATATACTAATAATTTAAAGCCCGGATTAATTACCGGGTTTTTTATTAACCAATGGTAATAATACCAAGCAAATCAAACCGAAAACTATTACCAACAAAGTTTGCGCTGTCCACATTAAAATACTGAAAGCTGTTCCGGTGGCTTTGCTGACGCCATATAACGAAAGTGCAGCGGCAACAAAAACCGGATATACCCCAAAACCGCCGTTGGATACAACCATAGCTAAACTTCCTGCTATAAAACCTACAATTACCGCTTCAAAACCCAAATGTTTCATTTCGGGAAAAGCCGGCATAACTACCCAAAACATTCCCAAATATAACAGCCAAATAACTAATGTTTGAGTGATAAACCACCATTTGGCTGGCATTTTTAAAATACTACTCATTCCGTGAAGCAAACCAGCGATAAAACCTCTTATTTTTAAAATCAAAGGGTGATGAGAACGTTCAAGAACTTTAAAAATCCAAAAGAAAATCAAAAGAAATAAAACAATTTCCACTATTAATAATAAAGGGCTTTTAGGCAATTTGGGTTCAATCAATTGATAAATAAAATCAAATTGAAGAAGTAAAGCCAGCAAAATAAACAATAGAAGAAAAATTACATCGGCTACTCTTTCGGCTACAATAGTTCCAAAAACCTTATCAAAAGAAATATCTTTTTCATATTTGGACAATGCTGCCGCTCTTCCCACCTCTCCGGCTCTCGGCACTACCAAATTTAATAAATAAGAAAGTCCGACGGTTAAAACCAAATTCGTTTTACGGGGATGATAATTCAAGGTTTCCAAAAGATAATTCCAACGATAAGCTCTAATAATATGACTTAACAAACCCATTATCAAAGATAAAACAAGCCATTTAATTTTAACATTTTTAATGTTTTTCCAAATTTCCAGAAGTTCTTCTTGTGTAAAACCCGAAAGATACCAATATAAAATACCTGCGCCTATAAATAATGATATGCCGACTTGAAGTGTTTTTTTCAAAAAAATGTTATTTTAATTGATTGGTTTCGGTATCCGGGAATACAATAACGGGTTTAAATTTTTTGGCTTCTTCCATTTCCATCCATGTATATGAAATAATAATAATCACATCTCCTTTTTGGACACGACGGGCAGCAGGACCGTTTAAGGTAATTTCACCACTTCCTCTTTTTCCTTTGATAATATAAGTTTCAATCCGTTCACCGTTGTTTACATTTACAATTTGCACCTTTTCTCCTTCAATCATATTGGCTGCATCTACTAAATCGGCGTCAATAGTAATACTACCAATATAGTTTAATTCCGCACCGGTAACTTTTACACGATGAATTTTTGATTTGAAAATTTCTACTAACATACATTGCAAAGATAAAGATTTTTATATAATGCCTGTCAATAATTATACCAAAAATTCTTTAATCGAAAAAGATAAACAATCTCACAAACCAAACACCTCTTTTATCGAATGAAAGTTTGGAAATAAGTATTTTATATTTTTATTTGTATTGAAAATAGAAAGAGATTTGTTCTTAATCCTAAAACTTTTTTCCTTTCTACTTCATAATTTGTTGTTTGTTTTTGAGTAAGCCATTGCATTCTTTAATGCAATGGCTTACTGTTAAAATTTATTAAAACGATATTAAAAATTCTTTTATCGATATTTTTTCCTTTTTCTAAAATCTAATTTTGCTCCCAAAAAAAGATAAAAGATGAAAAAGTTTCTTATTACAACTTTAATGGTATGGATAGGAATAATACAAGCACAAGAAAAACCCAAAGATACCATAAGAATGAACCAAGTAACGATTGATGTAAAAAAACACAATCAAAAAATTCAAGAAATACCGGTTTCGGCGACCGCTGTTTCAGCAAAAGAATTGGAAATTTTAAAAGCCGATGATATTACAGATATCAATGCCTATATTCCAAATGTATTTATGCCGGAACATGGCACAAGACTAAACACAGATATATACGTCAGAGGTATTGGTGTAAGTAAAGGTGAACCCTCTGTAGGAATTTATGTAGATGATATCCCTTATTTCGATAGCGGAACCATAAATTTTGAATTTGCAGATATCAAAAAACTTGAATTTTTAAGAGGACCGCAAGGAACTTTATATGGAAGAAATACTATGGGTGGTTTGTTAAAAATATATACACCCGATCCGGTATCGGTAAAAAAAGCTAAAATAAAATTGGATTTGGGAACTTATAACCAATATAAAACTTGGGCTAGTTTTAATCAACCGGTTGGAAAAAATTCAGGGGTTATTGTTGATGGTTTTTATAAATATAATCAAGGGTATTTTGATAATATTTTTGATAATAAAAAAGCAGATGAAATAAAAACTTATGGTGGAAGAATAAAATTCAAAACCGATATTAATGACAAATTATCAGCTAAAATTTTAACGAATTACGAAAAAAATTATCAACCGGGATTTGCATATGGAATTTATGACTCCGCTACTCAAACTATTGCTGATGTTAACTACAATGAACCCAGTAAATATGACAGGGATTTTGGTGCAACCGGAATAAATCTTAACTATAAACTCAAAAATTATTCGATAAATTTTTCGGGAAGCTATCAAAAACTCAAAGATATCTACCTGATTGACCAAGACTTTACACCACAAGATATATATGTAGTAAATATGGCACGTAATAATGATGCTTTTGTAGAAGAACTTAATATAAAATCACAAAACGAATCTAAGTTTCAATGGATTGGCGGATTGTTTGCTTTTCAAAGAAATTTACTAAAAGATGTGGATTTTTCCATTAATACGGCTCATGGCAAAATGGATATTTTGAAGAACTACGACCAAAAAATCAATGGTTATGCGGTTTTCGGACAAGGAAATTACAGTTTAAATAAATTTATCTTATCAGCCGGCTTGCGTTATGACAGAGAATATTCTCAAATGCTCTACAACTATGATCTGATGACCGGAGGAAATAAAATTCATAAAGACGATTTTGATCATTCTTTGAGTTTTAATCAAATCCTGCCTAAAATCAGCATATCCTATCTGCCAAATGATAATATTACTTTGTACACTTCCATAACCAAAGGATACAAAGCCGGTGGTTTCAACGCCACCATTGAACGACCGGAAGACGAAACTTTTGACCCGGAATATAGCATAAACTATGAAACCGGAATAAAATATGTTGCTCAAAACAATAAATTTTTCGGAAATATGAGTTTGTTTTACATTAACTGGGAACAACAACAAGTGGTACAAACAGTGCCAAGCGGTAGAGGAATTATGATAAAAAATGCGGGAAAATCCGAAAGCAAAGGTTTTGAACTGGAAACCGGCTATCGATTAAATTCACAATTGGATTTTGGTTTGAGTTTCGGTTATACCGATGCAAATTTTATCCAATATAAATATAACGAGAATGAAGATTTTAGTGGAAATAAATTACCATTAGTTCCGGAATATACGCTTGCGTTGATGAGTAATTATAAATGGAAATTAAAAAACAGTAAAATAAAATACGTACTCTTACATGCCGATTATAAAGGCGTAGGCAAGTATTACTGGAATACAACCAATACAGATTATCAAAATTCTTATGGGATATTAAATGCAAGTGTTAATTTAAAACTAAATAGATATGAATTGGGAATTTGGGGTAAAAACCTAACCAATACGCAGTATACCCGATATTATTTCACCATATCTACCTTGAACAAAGCTTATGCGGAAAAAGCTAAGCCAATGAGTTTCGGAATATACTTAAAAGCACAATTGTTTTAACGATAAACTAAATCCAAACTAAAAGCATAAGGTTTTGTAACCTTATGCTTTTAGATTTTATTATATGGAACAGTCTATAAAAAATAACAAACTCAAATATAGTAGTTTACTGAATTTATATTTGGCACAATCAGTGCCTATGAGTTTTTTTGCCAGTGTTTTACCCGTAATTATGAGAGAAAACGGGTTTAGTTTAACTTCTATTGGACTACTACAACTCATTAAACTTCCTTGGTTATTAAAATTTCTTTGGGCACCTGTTATTGATGCACAAACAAAAAACATTCTCGATTACAAAAAGTGGATTATCGGTTCCGAAATATTTTATGCACTTACCATCTTTATCATAGCTTTTTTAAACTTGGAAATTCAGTTTAAACTAATTATCATACTCCTACTAATAGCCTTCACTGCTTCTGCCACACAAGATATTGCCACCGACGCCTTTGCTTATTTGATATTAAAAAAAGACGAAAGAAGTATCGGAAGTAGTGTGCAAACGGCAGGTAATTTTTTAGGAGCATTGTTAGGAAGCGGATTTTTATTGATTATTTATGCTTATTTAGGATGGAAAATCCTTATTTTTTCATTGGCAGGTTTTGTATTGATAGCTTTAATTCCCATCGGATTATATCAACCGCAGATTAAACAAAAACAAAAAAAGAAACCTGCAAAAATCAAAGATTTGTTTTTATTTTTCAAACAACCCAAAATCATCTATCGCATACTGATTTTATTAACTTTTTATTGGAGTATAATTGGAATTTTATCTATGCTGAAACCTTGGATGGTTGATATGAAATATTCAATCAAAGAAATTGGAATTTTCTCCGGACTATATGGACCTATCGCCGGATTTGTTATGGCTTTTTTTATGGGAAAAGTTATTAGAAAAACCGGACTAACCAAAGCTTTGAAATTAATTCTGTTTCTTTCGCTTTTCACAACAATTTATTTTTATTGGATAAAAACAAATCATATCTCTTACATTCTTCTTCAAATAGGAATTTTTCTGATATGGGGGATTTATAGTATGATGACGGTTTTTATCTATACATTTATTATGGAAAGGATCAGGCAAGGAAAAGCCGGAACAGATTTTACCCTTCAAATTGTATTAGCTCATATCGGAAGTCTTGTTATGGCGGTATTAAGTGGAAAAATTGCACATCATATCGGCTATG
>JALSPZ010000007.1 GCA_026985675.1 Flavobacteriales bacterium | reverse complement strand
TTTCCAAAATGTAACCGCTGAGGGTTTCATAACTTTCGTTTTCGGGGATTTCCAAATTGTATTTTTCGTTCAAATCTTCAATTTCGTGTCTTCCCGATAATACAAAAGTATTTTCATCGATTTGTTTTTCAAAAAGCTCGTTTTTATCGTGTTCATCTTCAATTTCACCGAAAATTTCTTCAATAATATCTTCCAAAGTAATCAAACCCGAAGTTCCTCCATATTCATCCAAAACAATGGCAATATTTTTTTTCTTACGGGTCATTTCGTTTAACAAATCGTTGATGGGAATGGTTTCGGGGACAAATAATACTTTTCTTATGATGGAGCGAATGGATTTCGGATTCTTAAAAAGGTCAAAACTGTGAACGTATCCGGTTATATTGTCAATATTATCATCATATACAATGATTTTTGACAAACCGGATTCTATAAATTTTTGTTTTAGCTCATCGATATTCGTATTTTCATCTACTGCAATAATTTCGATACGGGGAACCATAATTTCACGAGCTTTTACATCGGCAAAATCCAGTGCGTTATTCAATATTTTTAGTTCGTTATAAGAATCGCTATCTTCTTCATTTTCTTTCAGTTGTTCCGAAATAAATTTGCCTAATTCCAATTTGGAAACTGCTTGTTGGACATCGTCGGCGGTGGTATGGAAAATGTATTTGAGAAACAAGTTGGAGATCCATAAAATAAAACGTGTAATGGGTCTGAAAATCAAATAAACCGAATAAGCGGGTAGTGCAAATAGTTTGAGTAATTTGTTGGAATATAACTGAAAAATAACTTTGGGCAAAAACTCTGCGGTAAAAAGTATCACAAGAGTAGAAATAACGGTCTTGATAACCAACTCGTTAAAACCTTCAATTGACGGATAATGTTTTTGTAAAATTTCGGTAATCAAATCACCCATAAAAAAGCCGTAAACCACCAATGCAATATTATTTCCTACGAGCATAGTCGTAATAAAATCGGCAGGGCTTTCGGTTAATTTTTTTAGAATACTGCCGGTGATACCCTTTTGGTTTTTATCCAACTCCAAACGAATTCTGTTGGCGCTGACAAAGGCTATTTCCATACCCGAAAAGAATGCGGAAAGCAATAAAAATCCCAGAATAAACAATATTTGGTATTCCATAAATATTTTATATCATAAACATTTTACAAAGTTACATTAATTTTTTTCAAATATAATTTCTAAAACTTTATATTCAATAATTTACCTGCGTTTTTTTGTTATTATTATTCGTGTAATTAAAGGTCATTCGTGTATTTGTGGCTAAAAATAACCTTGAAAAGAGAAGTTTAATGCTATAAATTTATATTGTTTTGAATAATTACAACGAATGGACTCAATAATACATTTTCGGTATGATTTTTGCAATCTATTTAAATTGAAAAATATAAAACAATTATCAAAATGAAAAAATCCGGATTATTTTTATTAATACTAGCTTTTATCAGTGTTTTTAATGCTTGTAAAAAAGATGATAAAAGCAATCAAACCGATCAACAATTGACGGTTGACGATGCAAAATTGGCAATTGAAACCGGTAAATTATCAGATGACTTAAACAATTTTTCGGTTTTAGTCGAACCGTCCACCGCCAATAAAAGTTCAAATTTACCTTCTTGTGTTACCCAAAGTTTTGTGCAATATACGGATTCAATAGTTTTCACACTAAATTTTGATCCCAACGGATGTACTTTTCCCAATGGAAACACTTACAAAGGTACCGTGATTATTACCAAAAGAATGGATGTAGCTTCTCAAAATCATAGCGGTTCGATAGAATTTATAGATTTTTCAGTAAATGATATTCAAGTGGAGGGTTCTTCGGATTTTGAATATGTTTCTCAAAACACCAATGGTTTTCCACAATTAACCCATACTTATGATTTCACTTTTACATTTCCCAATGGAGATATAGCTGCCAGAAACGGAACAACAATTAAAGAATGGATAGAAGGTTCATCTACTCCTATTCACCATGATGATGTTTTTTTGATTTCAGGGAATGCACATATCTTAAAAAGAAACGGAGTTCAAATAGATTTACTTGTAACTACGCCTTTAAGAAAAGAAGCGACTTGTCATTACTTTGTCAGTGGTGTGGTTGAAATTACTAAAAACGGACAAACTGCCATTTTGGATTATGGAAATGGAACATGTGATAATGAAGCCACTTTAACTTTACCCAACGGACAAGTTCAAGTGATTCAATTATCTCATCATCCATAAAAACATTATTTTATTAAATTTGTAATAGGGGTATTCTTAGGAATACTCTTTTTTATTTTTTCAAAATTTTAAAAATTCCCTTTTGTTGTTTGGTATCGATAGCTTTTAATAAATATATCTCCGTAGAAAATTCTGATAAACTAATTTAACATGAGTTCAGTAAAAGAATCTCAGCAAAAAATAATTATTTGCCAATTAAAATTATGTTTCTTTAAATATTTTATGCAATGTATTAAAAATAAATAATCTATAATAAATAAAGCTTGTTTTCTTATGTAGAACTCATGTTAATTTAATTAATAGTTAGTAAATAAATTATTTTAGAATATTCAGATATATAAAAAAAAACTTTTATTGAAATAATACAAAAAAGGACATTTTACATTTTTTTTAGGATAAATGAATGTAACTTTGCAATAAAATAAACTATTATTGTCAATAGTTTGAAATTTAAAAAAAATGAAGGAAAAAAGATTAAGAAGGGATGCCTTAAAGTATCATATGGAACCTCGTCCCGGAAAAATAGAAGTAGTTCCAACCAAAAAACACAGTACACAAAGAGATTTATCTTTGGCATACTCTCCCGGAGTTGCCATCCCTTGTATGGAAATTTATGAAAAACCCGATGATGTTTATAAATACACCAATAAAGGAAATTTGGTAGCCGTTATTTCCAACGGAACAGCTGTTCTCGGTCTGGGGAACATAGGAGCGGAAGCGGGAAAACCCGTAATGGAAGGAAAAGCTTTGCTTTTTAAAATTTTTGCCGACATTGATGTTTTTGATATAGAAATTGATACGGAAAATATAGATGAATTTATAGAAACGGTTAAAAAAATAGCCCCGACTTTTGGTGGAATAAACCTGGAAGATATAAAAGCACCCGAAGCTTTTGAAATAGAAGAACGATTAAAAGAAGAATTGGATATTCCCGTTATGCACGATGACCAACACGGAACCGCTATTATTTCTGCGGCTGCTTTGTTGAATGCTACGGAATTGGCAGGAAAAAAATTGGAAGATATAAAAATCGTAATCAACGGAGCGGGTGCTGCTGCCATTTCTTGCACCAAATTATATCAATCTTTGGGAGTGAAAAAAGAAAATATTGTGATGCTCGACAGCAAAGGAGTTATCCGTAGTGATCGTAAAGACTTATCCAAACAAAAAAAATTATTTGCTACCGATAGAGATATATACACATTGGAAGAAGCGATGAAAGGAGCTGATGTTTTTGTCGGACTTTCAGTTGGGAATATTTTGAATGCCGATCATTTGAAATCTATGGCGGATCATCCGATTGTTTTTGCTTTGGCAAACCCCACTCCCGAAATTGACTATAAAGATGCGTTGGCAGCAAGAAAAGATGTTATTATGGCTACCGGACGTTCGGATTATCCCAACCAGGTAAACAATGTATTGGGTTTTCCATATATATTTCGCGGTGCTTTGGATGTGCGTGCCACCAAAATTAATGAAGAGATGAAATTGGCTGCGGTGAAAGCTTTGGCTGAACTGGCAAAAGAATCGGTTCCCGAGCAAGTAAATGTTGCTTATCAGGAAAAACATTTGACTTTTGGTCCCGAATATATCATTCCAAAACCTTTTGATCCTCGCTTGATATATAAGATCCCTCCTGCAATTGCAAAAGCTGCTATGGAATCCGGCGTTGCTCGTAAACCTATTGAAGATTTTAAAAAATATGAAGAAGAATTGATTGAACGTCTGGGTGTAGAATCCAAACAAATTCGTTTGATTACCAATCAAGCAAAAAAAGATCCTAAAACCGTAGTATTCCCCGAAGCCGATCTCCCAGAAGTTTTAAAAGCTGCATATATAGCTTATGAAGAAGGAATAGCCCAACCTATTTTACTGGGAAACAAAGAAACGATAGAAGAATTGAAAAACGAATTGGAATTTTCGGACGATTTACCAATAATTGATGTTTATGCTCCCGAAATTCAAGATAAGATTGAAAATTTTGCCAAAATTTTTTGGGAAAAACACCAACGAAAAGGTATTACTTTATTGGAAGCTAGAAAACTGATGCGAAACCGAAATTATTTTGGTGCAATGATGGTGGAAACAGGCGAAGCCGATGCTGTTATTTCAGGATATTCCAGAAGTTTTAGAACTATTTTCAAACCTATGATAGAAGTCATAGGCAAAGCTCCAATGGTGGAAAAAGTTTTTGCTACAACGCTTTTGATTACCAAAAAAGGACCTTTGTTTTTTACCGACTCGTCAATAGTGGTTGAACCGGATGTTAACGATATTGTCCGTATGACGGTTATGATGAATCAAGTAGTCAAAATGTTTAGAATAAAACCTAATATTGCCTTGCTTTCGTTTTCAAATTTTGGCTCATCCAAACATCCGGATGCTCAAAAGATGAAAAAAGCCGCTTTGATTCTCAAAAACAAATATCCCGAGCTAAACGTTGACGGAGAAATGCAAGCGGATGTAGCTTTGAATAGAAATCTATTAAAAGAAAGTTTTCCCTTTTCCGAGTTGGTAAATAAAAAAGTAAACACCCTTATTTTTCCCAATTTGGATGCTGCAAATATTGCGTATCGTATGGTTAAGGAACTTACCAAAGCACCTATGGTAGGTCCTATTATGATGGGAATGAACAAGCCCGTTCATATTTTACAATTGGGATCTACGGCAGATGAAATTGTGAATATGACCATAGTTGCCGTAATCGATGCACAAATGCGGGAAAAGCAAAGAAAAGAAGAAGAACGAAAAAAAAGAAACGGGAATAAATAATAAAAATTCGATTTCCTAACTAAAAAATTTTTTATTCTAATATTGTTAAGTAACAACGCCTTATTATTCTGATCCGTCGTCTGGCAGAAAGGAATTTTTTATGTTTACTTGTTTAAAGATTGTCACGTCGCTGGTGTTCCTCAGTATGACAAATTCCTTCGATAGCCATCAGAATCGGTAGAGCAAATGTGCAAGCGGTAGTCTGTTCCGAAACTTCTATAATAAATACCAAGCAAATATCATCCAATTCGACACCTCCACAAAACTACATTATTTGTCATTAATCATTCATAACCCTATCATTTTCAAAACTTCATTTACATCCTCAACAGGCAATTGGCAAGCATTATCCACACATAAATAAATCAATGTTTTTCCTTCAACAAAACGATCTTTTAGCAAAGGCAAATCACTTGATTTTTCAGAAGGAGCAACCACTTTGTTAGGCAAATAATATCCAAACAATTCCATAGATTTTTTTCGGGCATCTTTGCCAACAATCGCCACCT
>JALSPZ010000006.1 GCA_026985675.1 Flavobacteriales bacterium | reverse complement strand
CTTCTTTAAAAAATATTTTCAGAGAAATACAAACCGATTTGGGCAAGGAATTTCCCGAAAACGGCAGTTTGATTCGTTGGGCTAAACAAGGTGTTTTGCTGTTAAATGCCGTATTAACGGTAAGAGCCGGACAACCGCGTTCGCATCAAGGCAAAGGTTGGGAAAAATTTACCAATTCCGTTATACAAAAGTTATCTACCGAAAAAGAAAATTTGGTTTTTTTGCTTTGGGGAGGTGATGCCAAGAAGAAAATTCCATTAATTGATAATACAAAACATTTGGTATTGACAAGTGGTCATCCTTCTCCGTTAAGTGCAAACAAAGGATATTGGTTTGGAAATAAACATTTTTCCAAGACCAATAATTTTTTAAGAGAAAAAGGAAAAAGCGAGATAAATTGGTAATTATCTGTTTTCCAAGTTTTCGTCGGAATAAACCAATTCACCTTTGTTTGGTGTTTTTTGAACTTTATAAGCACTTTTTCGTGTTCTACAACTCTCGGTTGAGCCACAAGAAGTCAAAAATAATAATCCTGAAAATGCTAAGAATAAGAAAACTCGTTTCATTGAAATATCTGTTTTAAGTTGCAAATGTATAATTTTTTTTAAACAAATGAAAAAATCGTGCCGTTAAATTTTGATTGCGATGCCGGCATTTAAAACAGAATATTTTTGTATGGTATAATCTGCGAAAATTTTGAAAAAATATAAATTTAATTGTGCGCCTACTTTTGTTTTCATCCCACCGATATTATAACGCAATTTTAACGGGTCGGTAATCGGAGTTGTTTGAGTGCCTATTAATACACCATTATCATTTCTGACATCATAAGTAATATCAAAACTTCCTTTGAGGTCCAGATTTCCATTTCCTCCGGTATAGCCGAATCCACCATATAGACTTAAAAATTTAAAATCAAATGATGCCAAGCCTTCCAATGTGTAAGTGTTTAAACTTGCTTCAAATTTATAATCCGTAACATTTTCAGGAACGTATTCCATTGAAAGTGAGCTGAAAGCAGCTCCAAAGGCAAGGTTTAAACGTCTTTTTTCCTTTTTTCCGTTTTCATCTTTTTTTTGGGGGAAATATTGCGAGATACTATGCATAAGCCCCAAACCCAGAAGTTGTATGGAAGCACCTTCCGAATTTAGTTGCGGCATATATCTCACACTGACCATACTATTTAATGGTAGCCCCATACTGAGTTGAATATTTGGAGCGGGGACTACATTTACAGGGATATTAAAATCACTTTTCAAATCCACCCCTGACAATGCATCCAATTTTACTACATGGTGAGTATTTGCCCCAGCCGGAACGTCTATAAGTAATACACTATTGGCATCGCCACCCAATACTGTCGGTAAAATATCAGAACCCGAATCAATATGCATATATTCATACTCAGCCGGATTAAAATTAAATCGGGTTTCATCGTCGGGTACCAGTGCGCCGGCAGCCGCTATATTCAGTTGAAAATGAAATTTTTTCAATGGTTTGGCTGAGGTAAACCAAGAAGAACCGGTGGCATATAAGAATCCATTAAAAACCGGAGCAGTGTAATGAGAAAGATACTTGTTTGCATCTCCGTTGGAGGTAAACATGTTTTCAAATTGTGCAGATACATTAAATATGCTTAGAATACTTATCAGTAAAATTAACTTTTTCATAAGATTAAGGATTAAATTTTTCTCTAAATTTATAAAGAATTGGGCAAATAAAAAAGACGTTCTATCGATTAAGAACGTCTTTTGATAAAAAGATATTACATGTTTATTGAAATCAAGCGTCAATATTGGCGTAAATGGCATTTTTTTCGATAAATTCTCTTCGGGGAGGAACTTCGTCTCCCATTAGCATAGAGAAAACACGATCTGCTTCTGTTCCGTTTTCGATTATAATTTGTTTAAGTTTACGTGTTTCGGGATTCATAGTAGTTTCCCAAAGTTGCTCGGCATTCATTTCTCCTAAACCTTTATATCGCTGAACATGAGCACCTTGTCCGAATTCTTCCAAAAGTTTGTCACGTTCTTCGTCGGACCAAGCATAGGCTTTTTTCTGTCCTTTTTTTACTTGATAAAGAGGGGGTGTAGCCAGATATACGTGTCCTTGTTCAATCAATTCACGCATATAACGGAAAAAGAAAGTCAATATCAGAGTGGAAATATGACTTCCGTCCACGTCGGCATCCGTCATAATAATTACTTTGTTGTAACGCAATTTTTCCAAATTTAGCGCTTTACTGTCTTCTTCCGTTCCGATACTTACGCCCAAAGCAGTAAAAATATTTTTTATTTCTTCGTTGTCAAAAACTTTATGTTGAAGGGCTTTTTCTACATTTAATATTTTACCGCGCAAAGGCAAAATCGCTTGGAAATTTCTATCGCGCCCTTGTTTGGCTGTTCCGCCTGCCGAATCTCCCTCCACCAAGTAAAGTTCACATCTTTCGGGGTCGGTTTCGGAACAATCGGATAGTTTTCCCGGCAATCCCATTCCTCCCATAACGGTTTTTCGTTGCACCATTTCGCGTGCTTTTTTAGCGGCATGTCTGGCTTGGGCGGCTAAAATCACTTTTTCAACAATGGTTTTAGCGTCTTTGGGATGTTCTTCCAAATAGTTGTTTAGCATTTCGGAAACCGCTTGACTTACCGGTGCGCTGACTTCACGATTTCCCAATTTTGTTTTGGTTTGCCCTTCAAATTGCGGTTCGGCAACTTTCACCGATACGATAGCTGTTAAACCTTCGCGAAAATCATCGCCGGAAATTTCAAATTTCAATTTGTCTAACATTCCTGATTTTTCGGCATATTTTTTTAAAGTAGATGTGAGTCCGCGTCTAAAACCGGATAAATGTGTTCCGCCTTCGTGGGTATTGATATTGTTTACGTAAGAATGAACATTTTCCGAATAAGAAGTGTTGTAAATCATTGCAACTTCTACGGGAATTCCGTTTTTTTCGCCTTCCATACTGATCACTTCACTGATGATGGGTTCACGGGTAGCGTCCAAATAACGAATAAATTCTTTTAAACCTTCATCACTGTAAAATTCATCGTGGATATATTCTCCCTTTTCGTCTTTATTTCTTTTATCGGTTATCGTAATGGTGATGCCTTTGTTTAAGAAAGAAAGCTCACGCATACGATTGGCCAATGTATCATAATCAAATTCTATGGTTTGCTTAAAAATTTCTTTATCGGGATGGAATTTAACAAAAGTTCCCGTTTTTTCGGAAGTTCCTACTTCTTTTACCGGATAAAGTGCTTTTCCTCTTTCGTATTCTTGTTGCCAAATTTTGCCTTCGCGATGCACTTGTGCCAACATCCGATCGGAAAGTGCATTTACGACGGAGACTCCAACTCCATGTAAACCTCCGGAGACTTTATAAGAATCCTTATCAAATTTTCCTCCGGCTCCGATTTTGGTCATAACCACTTCCAGTGCGGAAACACCTTCTTTTTTGTGCATTCCGACGGGAATTCCCCGCCCGTTATCTTGAACGGAAACCGAATTGTCTTCGTGTATAACGACATCAATTCTGTCGCAATGTCCTGCCATAGCTTCATCTATGGAATTATCCACGACTTCATATACCAAATGATGCAATCCCCTAACGCCAACATCCCCAATATACATAGAAGGACGCATCCTTACGTGTTCAATACCTTCGAGTGCCTGTATGCTATCGGCTGAATATTCTTGTTTTTTGTGTTGTTCACTCATAATTCTAGCAAAATTTCATTTAAACATTAAATACAAATATACGATTTTTTTTGATAACATAGAGAACCGAGAAGTTGTGTTTTGGTTGGTAAAATTAATTTTAAATTTTTTCAAAACTTGCAAAAAATAATAAAGTTAATTGAAAAAACACCAGCTTAGAAGTCTATAAAAAGATGATGAAATTATGAAGTATAGAAAACTTAATTATTTAGAACATAATTAAAACCATAACATTAAAAAATTAACTTATTTTTGTATATATGAAAATTCTGTTGTTAGGAGAATACAGTCGTTTACACAATACGTTAAAAGAAGCGTTGGAGCTGCTTGGACATCAGGTATTATTAGTAGGTGATGGAGATTTGTTCAAAGATTTTCCTTCGGATATTTCCATTGCATCGCATTTGCAAAATAATTCGATAGGGCTTGCCTTCGGAAAAAGTTTTCATAAAGTTAGCGGTATTGACATTTTTCAGTGGGAAAGACAATGGCGACTCAATAAGCTATTGCCTCAATTAAAAAATTTTGATGTAGTTCAAATAATCAATCAAGATCCTTTTCGTCTGCCTCCCGATTTTGAAATCAAAATGTATGAAAAACTTTTTGCTCAAAACGGCAAATGTTTTCTTTTGGCATGTGGCGAAGATTCGCACGTGGTGGATTTTTATGAAAAAAAACAAATCAAATATTCTGTTTTGACACCGGTTCATCTTGGAAAAATCTCTCGTAAAGAATTGTTTTTTGCTTACAAATATTTGGAAAAACCTTATAAAAATTTATATAACTATCTGAAAAAAAATGTTCAAGGAATTATCCCTACCGATTTGGATTATGCCATTCCATATCAAAATCATCCGAAAAACTTGGGTATGATTCCCAATCCGGTTAATATTGATAAAATTACCTATCAACCTATGGAAATT
The DNA here is from genome assembly GCA_026985675.1 of Flavobacteriales bacterium. GTDB lineage: Bacteria > Bacteroidota > Bacteroidia > Flavobacteriales > Flavobacteriaceae > JALSPZ01. The sequence continues at coordinate 900 of JALSPZ010000006.1, read as the reverse complement.
AAAGACAAAATTAATATCTTTTTTGGTTTGAATCGAATGAGTTATTACAAAAAAGGAGCAGATATTATTTTGTCTGTTTTAAAAAAAATAGAAAAAAAATACCGTGATAAAGTCCATATACAAATTCTGGAAAATGCACCTTATGATTATTATATACAAGCTTATAACAATGCTCATATATTTATAGATCAGTTATATGCTTACGATCAAGGCTATAATGCTTTGGAAGCTATGGCCAAAGGAAAATGTGTTATCACCGGGGCCGAAAAAGAATTTTATAAATTTTATAATTTACAAAAGGAAGTGGCAGTAAACGGCTTACCCGATGAAGATTCTTTATTTTATACTTTGGAAAATTTGATTAACCGTCCTAATCGAGTAATGGAAATAGGAAATAATGCCCGTGAGTTTATCGAGCAACATCATGATTATAAAAAAATAGCAAAAAAATATCTTTCGGTATGGCAACAAACATAAAAATCCCGCCGGTATGGCAGGATTTTCAGGTAAAAAATTTATTCAATAAATATTAAGCTGCTTGCTTTACATTTACTGCATTCAATCCTTTTTTTCCTTCTGTTAGTTCAAACTCTACTTTATCACCTTCACGGATATCATCAATCAATCCGGTAACGTGTACAAAATATTCTGTGTTTGACTCATCATCGATAATAAAACCAAATCCTTTGGCTTCATTAAAGAACTTTACTGTTCCTGTTTTCATTTTAAAAATTTATTAATTATAACTCCGACAAAGGTAAGCTTTTTTTACTATAATCCTAATTATTTTAATTTTTTTTAAAAAATATTTTTTATTAATTGAATATTTTTAAAAATATAAGATTGGTATTTGCTCGCAATTATCCGTTATCAATTTTTAAACTATCTTTGTAACGATAG
>JALSPZ010000005.1 GCA_026985675.1 Flavobacteriales bacterium | reverse complement strand
ATGCGTCAATATTATAAGTTAGCAATGCCTAACCAACACGTAGATCCAAAAGATATTGATAAATTAATACAATATATGGAAGCTAAATCCGCTCAATTGGATAAAGAGAGAAAAGCATCAAAATAATAAGTGATTAATATTTAATTGTTTACGAAAGAAGTTAGGCAGTCAATAGGCTGCCTAACTTATTAAAAAAAATAAAAGACAGAAAAGTTGTATATTATTTAAAATGATTTTAAATTTGTTTAATAATTATAAAGAATAAAAAGATGAAAGAACAAGCAAAAAAATTTAAAATGATGTATATGGGATTAGGCATAATTGGCTTGGTTCTCATTATTGCATCCTACTTTATGCCTATGTGGTGGGTAGCCTTGCAAAGTATTCAATACCCCAAAAGTATGTATCCCAAAGGAATACGTATAGAGTTTAAATATAATGGGGTATACAACGGATGTGAAGGTGTTCGAGAAAGAGAAGAATTGGCAATGGATGCCGGGGCTAACTGCCTCATAGAAATGAACAAAATTAACCACTTCATCGGAATGTATCCCATTGTGCAAGGAGTAAATGATTTGGACGAACTTGGAAATCATGTGCCATACCCTATTTATGCCGGAGATAAAATCCCTGCTGATAAAATTCCTGGAGCTTTAAAAACTTTGGATAAAATTATGAGGTATTCTCATTATATCTTTGGTTTGTTTGGAATATTAGGATTAATATTTGTATTTATAGATAAGAAAAAATTATCTTGGGCTGCTATTTTGGTTGCTTTGGCTCCAATTTACTTCTTGCTTATTTATGTATATTATTTATATTGGTATGGTCATCATTTAGGGTTACATGGTGGTGGAGCGTTTAACGGTATCAAACCATTTATGCCTACTGTATTTGGTGAAGGAAAAGTTGCACAATTTACCACGATGTCCTATCCTTATATTGGTTTCTTTATTGGTATTGCAGGAATGATATTGATGTTATTATCCGTAAATTTAAAAAATAAATATATCAAATCTTTAAAATAAAATAAGTTAGCAGAATTTTTTTATAATTCTGCTAACTTTTATAAAATATCAAAATGTTAAGAAACACTTTTTCCATTTTATTGCTTTTGTATCTTTCGTTGGTATCGGGTCAGATAGATAAATCATATCATCCCGGATTGCTAAAACCTGTTGCAGGACATCAATTCAGGGAGGGAATGCAAAATATCCAACCGCTTTTGGATGCCTTGCAACCCGGTGATACGCTAAAATTGAAAAAAGGTTTTTATTACGGACCCGGTCATATTAAAACTAAAAATGTAACTATTGATGGACAAGGACATGCTACTATTTCCGGTAGGAACTTGCGATCGGTGCTATATATCGAAGCACCCGGAGTAACTATAAAAAATTTGCATCTGATTGAATCCGGAGACTCACCGGATAAAATAGATTGTGCGATAAAAATCAAAAAAGTAGATAATTTTAAAATAATCAATAATAAAATCGAGGAAACACTTTTTGGTATAGATGTATTTTGGTCAAACGGAGGATTAATCAAACACAATGATATTACCTCAATATCCCGTAAACCCAAAGGGTTGAAAGGAGATGCCATACGGTTTTGGTATTCCAAAGATAATTTGGTACAAGAAAATTTTTGGCATCAGGTTCGTGATATGGTAGTTTGGTACTCATCGGATAACAAATTTATTGGAAATAGAGGAATTGATAATCGTTACAGTATTCATTTTATGTATTCACATAATAATCAAATTTCGCATAATCATTTTTCCAATTCATCTGTAGGTATTTTTTTAATGTATAGCGAAAAAACCATTATGAATAATAATCTGATAGAAGGAACACAAGGAGTTACCGGTATGTGTTTGGGAATGAAAGAAACTTCATCCAATCAGATAATTGATAATAAATTTTTATATTCGGCAAGAGGTATTTATATAGATGTTTCGCCCTTCGTCCCTTGGAAAACCAATACCATTTCAGGAAATGAAATTGCTTTTTGCAATACGGCTATTGAATTTCTAAAAGACCAAGAAGGGAATATTTTTTCAGAAAATATGTTTCATGATAACTTGACCCAAGTATTTATACAAGGCGGTGGAACAGCCAACCGAAATAAATGGATAAATAATTATTGGGGAGACTACGCCGGTTATGACAAAGACGGTGATAATATCGGCGATTTTCCCTATCGAATTTATGAATATCATGCTCGCTTATGGCGCTTTAATCCCGATGTGAAATTTTTTTATGGAAGTCCAATCTTATCTATTTTGGACTATTTGGAAAAATTGGCACCTTTCTCAAAACCTCAATTTATTTTGAAAGATCCTAAACCTATATACAATTTGAAAGAATTTAAAAAAAACAGATATTCTAAAAAATAAAAGCTTATGGCTGCAAAAAATGTAAAAATTTCCAGAAGACAGTTCCTAAAAGCCAGTGCAACAGCAGTTGTATCATTGGCTGTTGTAGGAAGTGCAGCTTATTATTTAAAAGATAAAAGCGAAGTTGAAAAAACAGGAGTAATCAGACCTCCGGGGTCACGTGAAGAAGAAGAATTCTTGTTTGCTTGTATCAAATGTGGGCTTTGTGTACAAATTTGTCCGGTACACGCTATCAAATTAGCCGATTGGGATCATGGTCTTGCTTATGGAACCCCCTATATTGATGTCAATCAACAAGCTTGTGATTTCTCTTGTGATGCCATACAATGTGCTGAAACCTGTCCCACCGCTGCTATAAACTTTCAAATATTTAAAGGAGCAGGAAATACAGCCATTGAAAAATTAACCCAAAAATATAACGGAAAACTTCCACCCAATGTAAACCCATTCCAAGTTCAAATTGAAGCTATGAAGCGAGCCGATAAAATGGGGATTGCAAAAATACCAGACCCCCAACAATGTTTGGCTTATCATGGACATGGGTACAAGGGAAAATTAGGAAAAACGCATTCCTTGTTAAGACCTCCTGGAAAAACAGAACGTATCTACATTGATGAAGTCGAAGTCAATAGAAAAATATGTGATTTGTGTGTAGCTTACTGTCCTATAGGCGAAGATGCTATCCGATTAAAAGACTTGGGAGATAATAAATTCTTGCCCGAAGTATTGGATGCTTGTGTTGGCTGCGGTGTTTGTCAAATGCTCTGCCCTACTTCACCTAAAGCTATTGTTATTGAACCTTTAAAAGAATTGGTTAACGCTTAAAAATTTGAAATTATGTCTTTTTTATATGATCTTATAACACGTGATAAGAAACGAAAACCCTTACCGGCAAAAGACCGCTCCAATTTGCCTTTTGCAAAATTAGGTTTTACATTTAAAGAGTGGCATGACAGTCATGTGAATACACATAAATGGAGAAATCGTCGTTGGGCTTTTTTAATATTTATTAATTTATTGTTTGTCGTTTCATTTGCATTGGATTTAAGTGTATTGGAAGGTTCATTGTCCGGTTCAAGATTAATAGGTATTTATTTAATGGATCCATTTAACTCTTCACAAGAATTAATCATCGGTAGTCGTACCGGTTATATTGCCGCATTGACTACTAATTTTTGGATAGGATTTTTTGTGATTATGACTTTCTATTGGTTATTAGGTGGACGAGCTTTTTGTTCGTGGGTATGTCCTTATCACTTTTTTGCAGAGATGGGAGAAAGAGCCCGTGCTTACTTTATTAAAAAGAAAAAAATAAGAGATAAGACCTATGATATTACTGTAAAATATATTTTTTGGGCAGGATTTTTATTATTAGCATTTCTGACCAAAGAATTAGTTTTTGAAAATCTAAATCCGGTTGGTATACTTTCCCGTTCGTTGATTTATGGTCCCGGATTGGCTCTTATTTGGGTTGTTGCTTTATTGTTATATGAAGTATTCGGTATCAAACGTTTTTGGTGTAGATATGTTTGTCCTATAGGTGTTACCTATAGTTTTATTGGCGATATTTCTCCCATAGGTGTAAAGTTTGATTTGGATAAATGTGGTTATTGCACAGATTGTCAAGACGTTTGTTTGGTTCCTCATGAGTTATGGTTTGTAAAAAAAGGAGCGGCTACTAAAGAAGTTCATTTTACAGGAGGGGATTGTACCAAATGTGGTTTGTGTATAGATGTTTGTTATGGAGAAGCTTTATCTTTCGGTTTTAAAGCTCCCAGTTATATTTTAGGAGGAGAAGTAAAAGAAGAAAAAGAATTACATCCCTTGGAAATTGAAGACAGTTCTATAAAAAAAGATGAAAAATAATTATGAGCAAAATACTAATTGAAATAAAAAATTTAAAAAAAATTTTCAATAAGGTTGAAGTTATAAAAAGCTTAAATCTGAATTTTTATGCCGGAGACAGAATAGCTTTGATAGGACAAAATGGTGCAGGAAAAACAACACTTATACGTTGTATATTAGGACTTTATACCTACGAAGGATATCTATCTGTTTTGAATAAAAGCCCTAGAACCGAACGAGAGAAAGTCTTGCAAGAAGTAGGCTTTGTTCCACAACTTCCTCCACCTTTGAAAATGACCGTACAAGAAATTATTGATTTTTTTTCTACCATTACAAAGACTGATTTAAATAAGTTTTATGAAATATCAGAAGCATTAAAATTAGATGTTAAAAAACATGTTCATAAACCCTTTTTGAAATTATCGGGAGGTATGAAACAAAAATTATTGGTTTCACTAGCATTGGCAAGAAATCCCAAAATTTTATTAATGGATGAACCCTCAGCTAACCTTGACCCTGAAGCGCGAATTGTTTTGTTTGATTACTTAAAAAAATTGCCCGAAAATACTTTAATGATTTTAAGTAGTCATCGTGTGGATGAAATTGAAGATTTGGTAAATCGATTGATTGAAATGGATTTGGGACAAGTGGTAGTCGATAAAAAACTTGAACCGATTAAAACTTAATAAAATGAAAAAAATAGCAATTATTTTAGGATTTATTTTACTTGGACTTAACAGCTGTAAGCATGAAGTTAATTTTGAACCTCGCCCAATAAATTACGATAGGGATGTCTGCTTTGTTTGTAAAATGGGATTGGACAATCCCAAATATAATCTTCAAGCTATTAACGAAAAAGGAGAAATACGTTGGTATGATGATATCGGTTGCTTGGCGGAAGATATACGGGACGGAGATTTTAATCAATGGAAAGGCAACAAATATAAAATATGGATTGGAGATGCCGATACAGGAAAATGGATAGATGCCGAAAAAGCTTGGTATCGTTTTGGAGATGATACACCAATGGGATATGGATATGGAGCTGTAAAAGAAAAATCCAGTAATGCAAAATATGATTTTAAAACCGTACTTCAACGAATAGACGAAGGAAAAACCAAAAGAGCCGAATTTATTAAAAAGAAAAAAATGTCTATGAGCGGAAAAGATGGAAAAAATGGCGGAATGAAATGCGCTCCCGGAAAGTGTGGACAATAACAATAAAGACAAGGCATGTCTTGTCTCAACTGTTATTGAGGCATGCTATGTCTTTACTGTTCGTGAAGAATGTTTCGTCTCTATAAAACTAAACAAGATAAAAAAAGGAAAATTAAGAT
>JALSPZ010000004.1 GCA_026985675.1 Flavobacteriales bacterium | reverse complement strand
TGAAATTCCCAAACAAATTATTTTTATAGACAATATGTTTTTAACAAGCTCTGGGAAGATAAACAGAAACAAAGTTTTGGAAAGTATTTTAAAAAACAATACCTTTGAAAATTGTTAAGAAATTGTAAACTTATAATAGTGTTAGTGAATATTAACTACCTTTGTCTATGAAAAAGAGTTTTATGAAACCATTGGAAAAAAAATTAGCAGGATATCGTATTCCGCAAATGTTTCAAGCACAGGGATTATATCCTTTTTATCATCCGATAGAATCCGGGCAGGATACGGAAGTTATTTTAAGAGGAAAAAAAATATTAATGTTCGGTTCCAATAGTTATTTGGGTTTAACACGACATCCTGAAGTTGTTGAAGCCGCAAAAGAAGCATTGGATAAATACGGTACCGGAGCTTCCGGTTCACGTTTGATGAACGGAAATTTGGACTTGCACGAAGAATTGGAACAACAACTTGCAGATTTTGTCGGTAAAGAAGCCGCTACCGTTTTTAGTACAGGCTTTCAATCCAATTTGGGAACTATACCCGCTTTGGCAGGACGAAACGATTATATATTAATTGATGAAAAAAATCATGCTTCCATTATTGAAGGAACCCGTTTGTCTTTTGCCAAAACATTGAAATTTGCCCATAATGATATGGATGATTTGGAGCGTTTGCTTCAAAAAACTGATAAAGACAAGATAACATTGATAGTGGTTGACGGTATTTTTAGTATGGAAGGTGATATTGCGCCCTTAGATAAATTAACCGATTTAGCCGATAAGTACAATGCATCTGTGATGGTTGATGATGCACATTCATTTGGAGTTTTAGGGAATGGAGGAAGAGGAACGGCTGATTATTTTGGCGTAACGGATAAAGTGGATATTATTATGGGAACTTTTAGTAAATCCTTAGCTTCATTGGGTGGTTTTGTTGCCGGCAGTTATGATGCTATTAATTATTTAAAACACAATGCACGAGCATTGCTTTTTAGTGCCAGTATTCCACCTGCTGCCGCTGCCAGCGTTCTGAAAGCTTTGGAATTAATCAAAAGGGAACCTGAGCGTATAGATCGTCTTTGGGAAAACACAAATTATGCTAAGAAACTATTGGTAGATAACGGTTTTGATATTGGTCAAAGTACTACGCCTATTATTCCGATTCATGTAGGCGATGACGTAAAAACTTATAAGTTGGCAACTTTAATGTTGCAAAAAGGGGTTTATGTCAATCCGGTTGTACATCCGGCAGTTGAAAAAGGTAAGGCAATTTTGCGTTATTCACTTATGGCTACCCATACAAGGGAACAAATTGATCGTTCGGTTGAGGTCTTAATGGATTCTACAAAAGAATTATAAAATAGTTTTGTATTATGGGAGAAATTATTATAAAAGAAGTTAAAACAAAAAAAGATTTGAATACTTTTATTAAGTATCCCTTGCAACTTTATAAAAATAATCCTTATTATGTTCCACAGTTATCTACTTTTGAAAAATCTACACTAGACCCCAAAAAAAACCCGGCTTTTGATTATTGTGAAGCAAAATATTGGTTGGCATATAAAGATGGGAAAGTTGTAGGACGTATTGCAGGTATTTACAATCCAAAATCCAATGAGATTTGGAATGAAAAAATGATTCGTTACGGCTGGATAGATTTTGAAAAAGATATTGATGTTGCTGATAAATTATTAAAAACAGTAGAAGAATGGGGTAGAGCAAAAGGAATGACAGGATTGCACGGACCTTTGGGTTTTACGGATATGGATTTGGAAGGAATGTTGGTAGAAGGTTTTGAAGAAATAGGGACGCAAGCAGTTATTTATAATTATCCATATTATCCGGAGTTTATGGAGAAATTAGGTTTTAAAAAAGCTACGGATTGGTTGCAAATGGAAATTAAGATACCCGAAAAAGTTCCGGAAAAAATATCAAGAGTTTCCAAAATTGTTCAAGAAAAATACGGATTGCGTTTGAAAACTTTCAAAAAAGCAAAAGAAGTAAAGCCTTATGCACATCAAGTATTTGATATAATTAATAAATCTTATGTTGATTTATATGGATTTGTTCCCTTAACGGAGAAACAAATAGATTATTATGTCAAATTATATTTTGATATGGTCAATCCAAAATACTTAGGTTTTGTAGTTGATGAAAACGATCGTTTGGTTGGATTTGGCTTAGGTGTTCTTTCTTTATCCAAGGCATTTCAAAAAGCCAAAGGAAGTCTTTTTCCATTCGGTTGGTTTCATATTTTAAAAGCATTATATAAAAATGATACTTTGGATTTATTGTTACATGCTGTATTACCGGAATACAAAGGAAAAGGAGTTCCGGCAATTTTTTATGAACATATGACGCAAGCTTGTATTGATAACGGTGTTAAAACAGCTATAACCAGTCATATTTTAGAAGATAATAAGCCATCATTGCAAATGTTTAATGCTTATCCTAAACGTCAGCATTTGCGTAGGCGGATTTATGAAAAGTCTATTTAAACAATGACGCAAAAACGTATTTTAATAACAGGAGCAAGCGGATTTATCGGCAGTTTTTTTGTTGAAGAAGCATTAAGGAGAGGGTATGATGTTACGGCAGGAATACGTAAAACCAGTAGTAGAAAATATTTGCAAGATAAACGGATTCACTTTTTGGAATTGGATTTTCAAGAAAAAAAATTATTGAAAAATCAATTGCAAAAAGCCGGTAAATTTGATTATATCATCCACAATGCCGGATTGACAAAAACCTGTAATCCTAAGGAATTTTATAAAGTAAATTATCAAAATACGGTTAATTTTATTGAAGCCCTTAAAGAAAACAATCAAGTGCCGGATAAATTTATATTTATCAGTAGTTTGGAAGCATATGGACCCGGAAAGCCTGGAACAACAATTCCCGTTACAAATGAAGGAAAGCCACAACCTGCTACACAATACGGTAAAAGCAAATTAAAAGCTGAAGAATATTTGTTTTCTTTAAAAGAATTTCCATTTCTTATTTTCAGACCTACGGGAGTGTATGGCCCACGAGAGAAAGATTATTATTTAATGATAAAAAATTTGGATAAAGGTTTGGAAATTTACATAGGAAATCAACCGCAATATTTGAGTTTTATCTATGTAAAAGATTTGGTTAGATTGGTTTTGGATAGTTTATCAAGTGATAAATGTTGCAAAGCATATTTTGTAAGCGATGGGAATACTTATACTTCTGAAGATTTTAACCGGATTGTAAAAGAAAAACTGAATAAGAAAACCATTAGATTTTCGCTTCCTAAATCTCTTATCAGACTTATGGCAATTGTCAATGAAAAAATTTCTTGTTTGCTTGGGCAAACTCCTTTGCTCAATCGAGATAAGTATTATATTATTACACAATCCAATTGGCTTTGTGATAATTCGGATATTAAAAAAGATTTTAACTTTGTTCCCGGATATGATTTGGAAAAGGGTTTGGATGAAACTATTGAGTGGTATATTAAAGAAAAAAATAATTTATTATGAATTTAACTAAAAGACAACAACAAATAGTTGAAGCCGCAATGTCGCTGATTGCCCAAAAGGGAATTCAAGGATTGACAATAAAAAACATTTCTTTAATGGTGGGTATTAGTGAACCTGCTATTTATAGACACTTCAAAAGCAAAACCGATATTCTTTTAACAATATTGGATATGTTTATTGAAAACAATAAGAAAATTTTTAAATCGGATGTTAAAAAAGATATTCAAGTTTATCAAGTAATCGAAAATTTATTTAACAATTTTATTAATACTTTTGTTGAATATCCCGATTTGATTTCTATTATTTTTTCAGAAGAAATTTTTAACAATGATCCGGTTTTTAAGAAAAAAACACTTACAATTATCAATGGAAATTTTGAGATTTTAAAAAAATTGATCAAAAAAGGACAAATAAATAATGAAATTAACCCCGAATTAGATGCAGAATCATTAGCTACTATTATTTTAGGAAGTTTAAGACTTTGTGTAAAAAAATGGCAATTGTCCGGTTTTAATTATGATTTAAAAATAAAATCAAATATCTTGAAAAAAAATATTTTGAAATTAATATCTAATTAAAATTTTTTGTTTACTTTTGTGAGTGAATATTAACTAACAATTATTTTTTTAATTTTGTGTTGTAAATATGCTTTAAGAAATAAATTATGGAATTATCATTTTGGGAGAAATTAAAAAAAAATGCATATAATGGGTTAGATCCTATTATTAATGTATTGATTAAAATTGGACTTAGCCCAAATCATATTACCATTATAGGTTTTTTGATTACGATCTTTGCTACTTCAATATTGATTTACGGAGCCGAAAAAGGAACTCGAAATGACCCAAAATATATTTTATGGTTTGGAATAATACTTTTATTAGCCGGTGTCTTTGATATGATGGATGGTCATTTGGCTAGAAAAACAGGTAAAATGAGTGTTTTTGGAGCTTTTTTTGATTCTATAATTGATCGTTACAGTGAAATGTTTATGTTTTTTGGTATTGCTTATTATTTGGTGTCTTATGACTATTTTTTAAGTGGTATTTTTTCATTTATAGCTATGATAGGATCTATTATGGTAAGTTATGCAAGAGCCAGAGCAGAGGGTTTAGGTTATGAATGTAAAGTGGGAATGATGCAACGTCCCGAACGTATTTTAATGATTGGTATAACTGCCATATTATATGGAATTATACATTATATATATGGAGATTTTAAATATGCTTGGAATAATATTTCTATTTTGGAAAATGTATCGGTTTTTACCATTCCTATTTTTATTCTGGCTGTGTTAACAAACTATACAGCTTTTCAAAGAATAAATTATTGTAAAAAAATTATGAAAGATTAAATAACTGTTTATAAACAAATAAATCAAATAAAAATGGAAACAAAAAATAAAATTAAAAGTCCGAAAGGAAAATTAGGAATATTAACTCCCGGAATGGGAGCAGTGGCAACAACATTTATGGCCGGTGTGATAGCCGCCAATAAAGGTCTGGGAAAACCCATCGGGTCATATACACAAATGGGAAAAATTCGTTTGGGAAAAAGAACCGAAAAAAGAAAAGAAAATGTTAAAGATTTTGTTCCCTTGGCATCATTAAATGATATAGTCTTTGGCGGTTGGGATATTTTTACGGATAATGCTTACGAATCGGCTGTTAATGCAAAAGTTTTAGAAAAAGATTTGTTGGAGAATATCAAAGATGAATTATCACAAATCAAACCGATGAAAGCTGTCTTTAATCCCGATTTTGTTAAAAATCTAAATGGAGAACATATTAAAAAAGAGAAAACCAAAATGGATGAAGCCAAAGCATTAATGGCTGATATCGATAATTTTAAAAAAGAAAATAATTTAGACAGGGCAGTAATGATATGGTGCGCATCAACAGAAGTTTATACCGAACCAAATGAAGTGCATTTAAGTATTGAAAAATTTGAAAAAGCTTTGGAAGAAAATCATCCTGCAATAGCTCCAAGTATGATTTATGCTTATGCAGCTATCAAGAGTGGTGTGCCTTTTGGTAATGGCGCTCCTAATCTAACCGTTGACATTCCGGCATTGGTAGAATTGGCAAAAAAGGAAGGAGTAGCCATTTCGGGAAAAGATTTTAAAACCGGACAAACATTGATGAAAACTATCTTAGGACCTGGTTTTAAAACCCGTTTATTAGGAATTGAAGGTTGGTTTTCAACTAACATATTGGGAAATAGAGATGGATATGTTTTGGATAATCCGGATTCTTTTAAAACAAAAGAAGTTTCAAAATTAAGTGTTTTGGACAGTATCTTGGAACCCCAAGAATATCCCGAATTGTATGGCGATATGTATCATAAGGTAAGAATTAACTACTATCCACCCAGAGGTGATGATAAAGAAAGTTGGGATAATATAGATATTTTCGGTTGGTTAGGTTATAAAATGCAAATAAAAGTAAATTTCCTATGTAAAGATTCTATCTTGGCAGCTCCAGTTGTTTTGGATTTAGCATTGTTTATGGATTTGGCTCAACGTGCCGGAATGAGCGGTATTCAAGAATGGCTTTCATTTTATTACAAATCACCGCAAACAAAACCCGGATTGCCGCCCTTACACGATATTTTCCAACAAAAAATCAAATTGGAAAATACACTCCGTCATATGATGGGTGAAGATTTAATAAATTATTTAGGTTTGGATTATTATCAAGAATAATAAATGAAGTGGTATAAGATTATAGCGACAAGTTTAGGAGTAGGTTATTCTCCTTTTGCTCCCGGAACAATGGGAGCAATTTTAGGGACAATTTTGTTTTATGCTTTAAATTTATTTTTATTAAAACTTAATTTTTCTTGGAATTATGTGATTTTGGTTGATGTTGTTGCTATAATCTTTTTTTTATTATTAGGGGTAAAAGCTATAAAAAACGTTCATAAAATTTGGAAACACGACGATAATAGAATAGTTATTGATGAAGTTGTGGGAGTTTGGATAACAACTTTGTTTGTCCCGCTTCAATGGAAATATTATTTGATGGCTTTGATTGTTTTTAGATTTTTTGATATTGTAAAACCATTGGGAATCAAAAACTTTGACCGTATGAAAAATGACTGGAGTGTAATGTTAGATGATATTTTGGCAGGTTTTTATGGGTGGTTATTGATGCAAATGTTATTATATTTTAAATTTATATAATAATGCTGAAATTTTTTAAATATAATATAATCTCTTTGTTGGCAACAGGAATTGATTTTGCAATGTTCGTTTTGCTGACTAAAATTTTTGATATTTGGTATGTATATGCCAATCTTATCAGTGCATTTTCAGGTGGTATGTTTGCATTTTTTATGAATAGAAATTGGGTTTTTCACTCTTTGAATCCGAATATTAAAGTTCAAATTATAAAATTTTTTTTGGTTTGGGGAGGAAGTATATTTTTAAATACGACAGGTCTTTATCTATTAATAGAAAACACGGCTTTGCCCGAAATTACAGCCAAAATAATAATAGCTGTAGCAGTAGGAGTATTTTTTAATTTTTTAATGAACAAATTTTATGTTTTCAATGATAAAAACAAAGAACAAATATATTTTTCGTAATTGGATTTTATGGGTATTTTTATTTTCAGGTTTTGTATTACAAGCTCAAAAACTCACACGAGTATATGGAGTGGTTAAAGATGCTCAAACACACGAACCATTACCTTTTGTTACGGTATATTTTAAAGGAAAAAATATTGGTGTAACAACAGATTTTAATGGAGAATATACCATTGAAACACAATGGGCTTCTACAAAGTTGGCAGCTTCTTTTGTTGGGTATAAAGAAGTGATTAAAACTGTTATTCCCGGAAAATCACAACGTATAGATTTTTCTTTGAAACCGGAAGCCGAGACTCTGGATGCAGTAACAATAAAAGTAAAAGAAAAGTATCGTAATAAAAACAATCCGGCAGTTGAATTAATAAAAAAAGTGCTGAAACATAAAGATGAAAATCGAAAGGAAAGTTTAGACTATTATCAATATGACAAACAAAAAATAGTTGAGTTTGATTTGAGTAATATCACAGAAAAATTTCGTAAAAGAAAAATTTATCAAAAACTAAAAAATGTTTTCGATCAATATATTGATACATCAAAAGTAAATGGAAAACCTTATTTGCCCTTGTTCATAGAAGAAACTTTATCGACGGAATATTTTAGAAAAACACCCAAAGATCAAAAAGAAATTGTGCTCGCTAGTAAAATGACAGGTTTTCACGATTATATCAATGACCAAGGGGTTAGTTTTATAACGGATTATCTATATACCGAAATTGATTTATACAATGGAAATATTATGCTATTGAGCAATCAGTTTACCAGTCCCATTTCCAGAATCGCCCCTATTGTGTATAAGTTTCATATCATTGATACTTTGGAAGTAAAAGGAAAACAATGTATTCAATTGGCTTTTCAACCACGTAATAAACAGGATTTTGCTTTCAAAGGAAATATGTATATAACGAACGATGATAAGTATGCCGTTATAAAAGTAGATATGCGGGTTTCTCACGATATTAATTTGAATTTTGTCAATGATTTGCAAATTATTCAAGAATTTGATTATATAGACAATAAGGCTTGGATGAAAACTCGTGATGAAATATTTATAGATTTTAGTTTCGGTAAAAGAAGAACAGGAATGTTTGGAAAGAAGAAAGTATTTTACAAAAACTTTAAACTGGATAAAAAAATTCCGGATGATATATTTAATGGAATAGAAAAGAAAGAAGAAGTTGCGGATGCTACGATGAAAGATGAAGCTTATTGGCAAACGCATAGACTGGTGCCTTTAACACGTCAGGAAGAGAATATTTATACAATGGTAAAAACCGTTAAACAAATACCCGCTTTTAAAAGGACAATGAATACAATAATGCTAATTACCGTAGGATATTGGAATGCAAATAAAATTGATATAGGACCGGTAAATTCGTTTTACAGTTTTAATGATATAGAAGGTTTTAGGTTACGTTTTGGAGGAAAGACCAGTGATAAATTTAGTAAAACAACACGTATAGAATCTTATGGAGTATATGGTTTTAAAGATAAACGTTTTAAATTTTCATTAAAGGGAACATATTCTTTAAATCACCGTCCTTTGAATAAAGTGCCTAAGCATTATATTTCGGCAATGATACAACGAGAGACAAATTTTCCGGGGATGCAAATGCAATTTATCAATGAAGATAATTTTTTGTTATCGTTTAAGAGAGGAGTTGCAGACAAAATATTATATTATGATATGTTCAAAATAGAACATAAATTGGATTGGGGAAGTGGATTCTCTACGCGTTTGGCTTTAAAATATACCAAACAAGAGCCCGGAGGAAATTGGGTTTTTGATTTTGGTGATTATACCAAACCGGATATTACGGCTAGTGAAATTATTACAACTTTGCGTTTTGCCCCCAACGAACAGTTTTATGAAGGAGTGGATTATACCGTTCCTATTATCAACAAATATCCTATTTTTCAATTGACCTATATACAATCGCTAAAAGGTGTTTTAGGTTCTGATTATGAATATAGTAAGCTGAAATTTAATCTTTTTAAACGCTTTTATATGGGACCGGTTGGTTTTATGAATACCGAATTGGAAACCGGAAAAGTTTTTGGAAAATCCGTTCCATATACCAATTTGTTTATTCATAGAGGAAATCAAACCTATTCTTATCAATTACGTTCATACAATTTGATGAATTTTATGGAGTTTGTCAGCGACCAATATGTTTCATTGTATTTTGAACATCATTTTAACGGATTTTTACTCAATAGAATACCATTAATTAAACATTTAAAATGGAGAGCAATTGTATCTGCAAAAGGAATTATCGGTAATTTAACGGATGAAAATAATCCTGAAATAAATCCGGATTTGATGCAGTTTTCACACGATATTAACGGAATTTCATCTACTTATACTTTGAATACGAAACCTTATGGAGAACTAAGTGTAGGGGTAGGGAATATTTTTAAATTGTTTCGGGTAGATTTGGTAAAAAGAATTAATTATTTAGATTTGCCCAATGTTAGTGAATATGGCATTCGTGCAAGATTTAAAATAGATTTTTAATTATGAAACTATTACTAGTTAGCATATTGATTTTATTAGGGAATAACGGTTATGTTCAACAAAAGAATAATTATCCCATTCCTAAAACAAAAAATTTATTGTTTTATATTCAACGAAATCATAATGAAAATGCAATAGTTTATGATGCAATTTATGATAAAGACGGAAAGCTTAATCCGGATAAACCTGTAGAAGCTTATTGGATAAGATTTCAAGAGCATGGACAAAGAATGGAATTGCGTTATTACGAACGTTGGATGGCTTATGGAATTAAGGCAGAAAAATCCGACAACCCAAATTATGATTATCGTTTATATCTATCTGCCAGTGATAAAGTTGTACTTTGGTTAAAACAGATAGCCCCCTTTAAATCTATTGTAATTACGGAAATAAATGGAAAACCTGTAAGACTTGATCATTTGTTTGCAACTTTGGATGAATCCGGTTGGATTCCAAAAGTTTTATATGGCGAATTTTATGCCTATTATTTAGATAATAATAAAGCGGCATATAAAAAAGTTTTTCCAAAAGATATTAAATAAATGACAAAAAAATTTAAACGTTTTACAAAGAAAAATATATCGATAAACTTTCTTTTGATTACATTATATTTGTTGTGGTGTCATTTTGGAATGGGAAAAATAAGATCCGAACACATATTTCTTGTATTACTTTGGGTTCTTGGTTTCTATCTACATCCCAAAACACGTAGTTTTGTGTTGGCTTTTTCTTTTTTTATCTTGTTTTGGATAATTTATGATAGTATGCGTGTTTTTCCAAACTATACGGTAAACACCGTTCATATCCGACAACCTTATAATATTGAAAAATGGCTTTTTGGCATAAACGATATGGGAAAAATTTTAACCCCTAATGAATATTTTGCCATACATCATCAGAAAATATTGGATTTCTTATCGGGTTTTTTCTATATCAATTGGATGCCGGTACCCTTAGCTTTTGGAGTTTATCTTTTTGTCAAGGATAAAAAAATGTTTTTGCAATTTTCATTGGCTTTTTTATTGGTAAATATTTTTGGTTTTATAATCTATTATTTATATCCTGCCGCTCCCCCTTGGTATGTGGAAAAATACGGTTTTAACTTACAAATAGGTGTTCCGGGAAGTCGGGCAGGTCTTGTACGTTTTGACGAGTTGATAAATTATCCGCTATTTAAAAATATCTATAACAAAAATGCTAATGTTTTGGCGGCAATGCCTTCACTTCACGCTACCTATCCTTTGATTGTTTTGTTTTTTGCCATAAAAAAATCTTTAAATAAGTTTTTTATTATACTTTTTATAATCTTTACTTTGGGAATTTGGTTTGCGGCTGTTTATTCAAATCATCACTATTTAATTGATGTTTTAGCAGGCATTTTGTTGGCTCTTATGGTATTATTTGGCTTTAATTATCTTTCGGAAACAGATACTTATTTAAATAAATTCATTCACCATTTACATAAACAGCTGTAAAACAAAAATTTAATTTTTTAAAAAAATATTTTGTCATAAGAAAAAATGTATTACCTTTGTGAGTGAATACTAACTAACTAAAATTATTAAAATGAACGGAAAACAAAACATTGCAATTGGATTATTTACTATGGCATTTTTTATGGCTTATGGTTTTTTATTAATCTATTTAAGAGATTTTGCACCGGGTAAAGAAGAGTGGATAAATTCATATATCAAAGATGCACATTTTGAAAGCAGATTGGCACACGTGCACGGAAATTTGTTTGCGATGTTAAATATCGTGATTGGCTATTTGTTATTGCAATTTGGTAATCGTTTGAACAATACAAAATGGATTTCAATAACGGCACTTATAGGAATATTGATGCCTGTTGGAATTTTATCCGAAGTTTATATTGGATTTCCACCCGTTTTTGTATTGATTGGAGCTATTTCTATTGTAATTTCAGTAGTAATGTTGGGATTTTCATTTATAAAATTAAAAACAGAATAAAAAAATAAAATATGAAACAATTAAAAATGATGTTGTTATTTTTGGCTGTATCCGGAACTTTTTCGGTATTAGCACAAGAAAAATTGACTTTGGAAGAGGTTTTATTAAAAACCAAAGAGAATAACAAGACGCTGAAAATAAGCGAAAATGAAATGAGGATTGCACAAGAAAAACACAAAGAAGTAAAAAGTAATCTTTTGCCTAAAATACAAGCAACGGGAGATTACAAATACTTCTTTGATTTGCCAACGCAATTGATGCCGGCAAAAGCATTTAATCCGCAAGCGCCCGATTGGCAGTTTAAAGCAGCACAATTTGGTGTCCCCCATAATATAAATGCAAATGTACAGTTAGTGGTACCGCTTTTTAATCCACAGCTCTATACAAATATAAAAACAACAAAAATAGCTTCTGAATTAAGTCGTTTAAAATATAATAAAACGGAAGAACAAGTTTTGTATGATGTATCTAATCTTTATTATAATGCGCAGGTTATTAAATCACAGTTGAATTTTTTGAATGGAAATATTCAAAATACTCAAAAGCTTTTAGATAATTTGAAATTATTAAAAAAACAAGGAATGGTAAAAGGCACGGATGTTGACAAAATTGATTTGCAGTTACAACAATTAAATACCAATTATGAGCAAGCTCGTTCTAATTTTGATCAAGTTTTGGATGCATTGAAATTTTATATGGGAATTCCTTTGGATACATCTATCGATATTACGGAAATTGAAACCATAAAAGATGAAAATATTTCTTATGAAAAAGAAAAAACATTGGATTTTAAAATGGCAAAAGTAAAAACAAGATTGCTGGATAATGAAATAAAATCATTAAAACGTTCTCGTTTGCCTTCATTAAGTTTTTTGGCTTCGTATGGTATAACAGGATATGGTTATGATGAAAAACCACATGATTTCTTGGATTTTTATACCGTTAGTTTTATTGGAGCCAAATTAAGTATCCCGATTTTTAATGGCACTGTAACTTCTAAGAAAATCAAACAAAAAAAATATGAGTTGGAAAACAGTAAATTGCAATTAGAATTGGTAGCAGACAAAAAAGCTATGGAAATCAAAAGTGCCAGGGCAAAAAAAGATGTAAACTTTGCTAAAATGAATGAAACGAAAAATCAAGTAAAATTGGCTCAAAAGATTTATAATCAAACTATATTGGAACAAAAAAATGGACTTGCCAGTTTAACTGATATCATTATGGCTGATAACAATTTACGTCAAGCACAACAAAATTTTTTACAAGCACAAATAGATTATTTAAAAGCAGTTTTGGAATTGAAAAAAATATCCGGAAATCTTAAATGAAATAAAAAAATAATTAACTGAAAAATATAATAAAAATGAAAAAGAATATATTAAACATACTTATACTGATTGCATTAATAGTATTAATAGTATTAAAATTAACCGAAAATAAAAAAATTGCGGAATCTCGTGTATATCATTATGATCCTGAAAAACCCATATTAATACATGCACAAAAAATCCAAGCTAAACCTTTGGTTATTACAAAGGATTTTACAGGTAATTTTATTGCAGATAAAGATGGAAAAATAAATGCGGATGTTCAAGGAAAAATAATAGGTTTATACGTAAAAGAAGGAGACAAAGTAAAAAAAGGACAATTATTGATAAAATTGGATCCAACACTTTTATATTCTAAAAAAAGAGCCTTGGATGCAAAAGTAAAAGGTTTGGAAGATGATGTCAAAAGATATGAAGTATTAGCTAAGGCAGATGCAATTCAGGCGGTAAAATTAGAAAAAGCAAAATTGGGACTGAAAGCTGCAATTGCCGAAAGAAAAAGTGTAATTGAACAGATTAATAAAACTAAAATTTATGCTCCTTATAGTGGACAAATAACTATGAAATTTACGGAGCTTGGTTCTTTTGCAGCTCCCGGAATGCCCTTATTACAACTGACCAAAATAGATAAGTTACAGTTTGGTATAAATGTATCGGAAGATGATTTGGATTTGTTTACAAAAAATCAGGAATATCCCATCAGTGTCGATGCTTTATCCGGTCAGAAAGTCAAAGGTAAATTGAGCATGATTGGAAGTAAGGCTAACCGTTCCAACGATTTTCCTGTGCGTTTTGATGTGAAAAATATCAATAAAAATGAAATTAAGGCTGGGATGTTTGGAAATGTTCAGGTAACCAAAAATTATGGAAAAAATGCTATTGTTATACCTGCAACTGCCATACAAGGTTCTCAAAATGATGCAAAAGTGTATGTCGTAGAAAATAACAAGGCAAAATTAAGAAAAGTTATTATTCAAAAACATATAGGAAATGATGTGTTGATTAAAGAAGGAATAAAACCCGGGGATATAATAGTAACATCCGGTTTTATAAACCTTTTTGATGGAGCAAATGTAATTATTAAATAAAAAGAATTATGAATATTACTAAAATATCAATCAATAGACCTTCACTGATAATAGTTTTGTTCAGTGTGTTTACCTTAATAGGGTATATAGGATATAAAAATTTGAGTTATGAACTGTTACCGGATTTTAATCAGCCCGTAATTGTAGTTAAAACAATATATCCGGGAGCAGAGCCGGAAGAAGTGGAAACATCCGTATCTAAAAAAATAGAAGATGCTTTATCTAATTTGGAAGGAGTGGATTATATCCAAAGTAAATCTTTGCCCAATGCATCTATTATCATAGCAAATTTAAAATATGGAACGGATGTGGATTTTGCCATGCAAGATGCACAACGTTTAATAGATAATATAAAAAACGATTTACCGGATGAAATTTTAAGCCCTACAATGAGTAAAGTTTCCCCAAGTGATTTGCCTATTATGTCAATAACGGCTACCAGTAATCTGCCTGCAACAGATTTTTATCAAAAAATGATAGATGATATTTTGCCTCAAATTAAACAGCTAAAAGGGGTTGCAGAAATTGATATTTTGGGAGGTGTTCAAAGAGAGATAAAAGTTAATGTTGATAAAGAAAAGCTAAAACTTAACAATATTTCATTAAGTCAAGTTGTAGAAGCCATAAAAATGTCGGGGAAAGATATTCCGGCAGGTAAAATTAAAACGGATAAAGTAGAAAATTCAGTTCGATTATTAGGAAAATTTCACACCATAAAAGATATTGAAGATGTGCAAGTGGGGATGAAACAACCCGGGAGTCCTATATATGTTAAGAATATTGCTAATGTTGTAGATGGAACCAAAGAAATGTCGTCAGTTAGTAGATTTAACGGAAAAGAAGGATTGGGTTTGATATTAAAAAAACAAGGAGATGCCAATGCTGTGGATGTATCAAAATTGGTACGAAATAAATTAAAAGAAATTGAACAAAAGAATAAAAACGAGGGAATAAAATTTATTATTGCTGATGATTCAACAGATAAAACAATTGCAGCAGTTGATTCTGTTGTTCACGATTTGATATTAGCCGTTATATTGGTATCTATTATAATGTTATTGTTTTTGAGAAGTTGGCGTAATGCAATTATTGTATTAGTCGCTATTCCCACTTCTTTAATTACAGCTTTCGGTGTAATGTGGCTATTAGGTTATACTTTAAATTTGATGACTTTGTTGGCTATGTCATTGATTATAGGTATTTTGGTAGATGATGCTACAGTGGTGTTGGAAAATATACAAAGGCATTTGGATATGGGCAAAGAAAAACGTAAAGCTGCCTTTGAAGGACGTATGGAAATAGGATTTTCAGCAATTTCCATTACATTAGTAGATGTAGTAGTATTTTTACCTATCTTATTCTTGCAAGTTTTTGTTGCCGATATGCTGAAAGAATTTTCAGTGGTAGTTATCACTTCCACTTTAACCAGTTTACTGGTTGGTTTTACCCTAACTCCTTGGTTGGCATCAAGAATCGGTAAAGCAGATGATATCAAACCGACAAACTGGTTTAATAAGTTTCTTATATGGTTTGAAAATAAATTGGATGCTTTTATCAATTGGTACACTAAACAATTGGATTGGGTATTAAATCATAAGCTTATATTTGGTGGTATTATTTTAATCCTGATTGTTCTTACAGGAGTTTTAATGAAACAAAATATTATCGGAAATGAGTTAATTGCTACCGGAGATCAAGGAAAATTCAGTTTATTTTTGGAATATGACAAATACACTCCGTTAAAGCAAAATAATATTACTTCTGCCAAAGTTGAACAATTCCTGTTGCAACAACCGGAAGTCGAGACTGTTTTTAGTAATATTGGAGGTCCTACATCCGCTATCGGGAGTTCAGGTGTGGGATTGCCTTATAAATCTGAACTTACGGTTCAGTTGGTGCCTGATGAAAAAAGAAAAGGTGTTCGCACAGAACAATTTATGATTGATATAAGGGAAGCTTTGCAAAAAGAGTTTCCGGGCATCAAATTTTCAATGACTGCACTAGGTTTGGTGCAACGTTCATCTCCTATTGAAATTACATTAAGTGGGAGTGATTTGGATAAAGTGAAAAGTGAAGCTGAAAAACTTAAAAAAGTTATAGAAAAAATTCCGGGTGCTGATAATGTACAACTTTCAGTTACAGAAGGAACCCCCGAATTGAAAGTAAATCCTGATAAAGACAAAATGCAGCGTTTGGGCTTAAATGCCGCTTATGTTGGTTTTAATTTAAGAACTGCATTTACAGGAAATGACGATGCTACTTTAACTGATAAAGGTACAGAGTATCCTGTAAATATACGTTTGGAAAAATTTGATCGTCAAAATTATGATGATGTAGCTAATTTAACAATAATAAATCCCCATGGGAATCCAGTAAAAGTATCTCAATTTGCAAGTATTGAGCAAGATAAATCCCCTTCTATGTTAGAGCGGATGAATCGATTGCCATCCATAACCATAACGGCAGATGCTTTGGGACGTCCTTCAGGTTCTGTTGCTGATGATTTCAAAACTTATATTAAAACTCATCCGCTGCCCGAGGGAATAGAAATGGCATGGGGAAGTGATATCAAAAAACAAATGGATAGTTTCGGTGCAATGGCAAATGTCTTGTTGATATCTTTTATCCTGATTTATTTGATATTAGTAGCGCTTTATGATGATTTTATCTATCCTATTGTTGTTATGTTTGCAATTCCGGCAGCTATCATCGGAGCATTATTGGCTTTGAATTTATCATTAAGTAGTTTAAGTTTGTTTTCGCTGTTAGGTTTGATTATGTTGATGGGATTGGTTGTAAAAAATTCCATTTTAATTGTTGATTTTACCAATCAATTAAAAGCCAAAGGGCTATCAACAAAACAAGCACTTATTGAAGCAGGAAAAGAACGCATGCGTCCAATATTAATGACAACTTTTGCAATGGTTATAGGAATGATACCTATTGCAATGGCAAAAGGAACAGCTAGTGAATGGAAAAACGGATTGGCTTGGGTAATTATTGGAGGTTTACTTTCGTCATTGATGATAACCGTCTATTTGGTGCCGGTAATGTATTATTTGGTAGATGTTTTAAAAGATAAAATTTACAGGTTATTTCATAAAAAGAAAAAAGTAACCGGTATTATCTAGTTTATCAGATATTTTTTAGGCTGTCCGAAAGAATTATCATGCTGCTATTTTCATATAATTCTTAACTTTCGGACAGCTTTTTTACTATTAATAAATTGTAATTTAAATTATATAAAGTATGCATCGGATTAAAAAAATTATTTTTTTGTTTTTGTTTAGCTTATTTTTTCAACCTGAATATGCTATAAGCTCCCCACCACAGCAAATTTTTAAATTAAGAATAAAAATAGAAAATTTAAAAAACTCAAAAGGAAAGCTTATTGTGTTGATTTATAATAAAGACGGAACAATACCGGATAAGACTTTTTCAAAATACTACAAAAAGAAAATTATATCAATTAAAAATATGACAGGATATGTAGAATTTGATAATTTGCCCGAAGGAAGATATGCAGTTAATATAATTCACGATGAAAATAATAATGGAAAATTGGATAAAGGTTTTCTCTTACCAAAAGAAGGATTTGGACTATCAAATTTTGATAAGGTTAATTTGTTTCATAAGCCTAATTTTAAACAAGCAAGTTTTTTATTGAATACAGATAAAATTGTTAAAATCAAAGCAATATATTTGTGATTTATTTTTTATTCCTGTCTGTTTATGATTAGAAATATAAATTTTATTTTAAATATTAAAAGTTATAGATATGCAAACACAAAGTAGAGAATTCGATTATCAAAGCAAGAAAAAAATTTCATTATTTTCTATTGGTATTAATTTAACACTTTCACTTATTAAAATGATTGGAGGTTATATTTCGGGGAGTGCCGCTCTTGTAGCCGATGGTGTTCATTCGCTTTCAGATTTAGCTGCTTCATTAAGTGTTTTTACAGGAATTGTTATTTCACATAGAAAATCAAAAACTTTTCCTTTTGGTTTATATAAAGTTGAGAATTTAGTGGCATTGGTAAGTGCTTTTGCTATATTTTTTGCCGGTTATGAAATTGCGAAAGATGTGTTTTTTGGTGAATCAAAAGAAATAAAAAATTTACCGGTCGCTTTGGGAGTTATTGGTCTAACAGTTATTATAACTTATTTTTATGCTAAATATGAAGAAAAAATGGCAGAAAAATTAAATTCCCCGAGTTTAAAAGCCGATGCACAACATATCAAAGCTGATTTTTATACGGCTTTGGTAGTACTGGCAGGAGTTTTGTCAAAATACTTTGGATTTGAATGGGGTGAGAAAATCGCAGTAATCATTGTGGTTTATTTTATTTTTCACAGTGGTTTTGAAATTTTAAAAGATGCAGTAAAAGTTTTATTAGATGCTTCAATTGATTTGGAAACTGTCAATAAAGTACAAGATTTATTAAAAAATAATCCTGAAATAGTAAAAATAAATAAAATTACAGGACGAAATTCAGGTAGTTATAAATTTATACAATTGGATTTAGATTTAAAAACAGATTCTTTATCCGAAGCACATGAATTGGCTCACCAAATTGAAAAAGAAATTTATAATAAGATGCCATTTGTAGAAAAAGTAGTGATACATTATGAATAGAATTGCAATATTTGTAATCTTAATATTGATTGGTTTAAGTTCCTTTGCGCAGAAAAAAAATGAATTGGAAAACCTTGATGTAGCATTGATTGCACAAGTAAATCAAGGAAGTAGTTTATGTTACTTTTCCAACGGATATAGGGATTATTGAACCATTAATTTTTGAAGGAAATATCATACCTAATTTTATTATTAGAGAAAATAAAAATTCGCGTTTGGTTGGAGTTTTACTCCCTCAAATAATTATCCGTATGTATAATGAATATTCTTATCCGGTAAGAACCCCGAGTTATATTCCTCAAATGACAGCTTATTATCTGGTCGGTAATAGAAAACAGAAAGAACTATTAACGATTTACGGCCGTTTGGCACATCATTCCAACGGACAAGACGACCCATTGATATTGCCTGACGGGCAAGTAAATTATAAGTCTGGTGATTTTGCTACCAATTATTTCGAAATGGGTAGCATAATAACTTCTTTCAACAAAAATACCAATGCCGTTATATTTTTTAAGTTATCTTTTGAATATCATCCGGAAAATTCAGTTCATAGACTACTTAAAGGACGTTTTAGTCGTCATCTGATAAATTTGGGTTTTTTCGCATTCAAACTACCAAAAAAACAAATTGTAGATAAAGCTAATTTTTCATTAGACTTCAAAACAACTATTTTGATGGGTGATATGGGACAAATTTCTACCTTTTCATGGGAAAGATTACAGACTTCTTTAACATTTAGTTATTTCCCTAAATTTGTTGAAGACTTTGGCTTATTTATAGAATTTTATCATGGGAAGTATTATTATAATGTTTATTATGATAAAACTCGAAACATAATAAGATTTGGAATTATGAATAATAAATTGAGATTTTAATACTTCTGAACTGTAACTATCATAACATTTTTTTATAAGTGTTATTGTTTTATTTTATTACATTTTTTGTTTATTTTATTACATTTTATGTTAAATTTGCAAAAAATTTAGATATATGACAAAGAAAGAAGTTTTAGATAAGATAAAGAAAGCAAAATTAGGACACAAAAGATGGATGTCTTATGCAAAAGCTATTCATATGGGTTTGCCAGTAGATAAAGATGCTGCTCCCATGATTGAAACGGATTGTAGTTTCGGTCAATGGTATTATGGCGACGGACAAATTTTTTCCGGTTTGGATACCTTTCAGGCTATAGAACAGCCTCATAGTATGTTGCACAATAAATATATGCAAATCTATAAATTAAAAAGAAAGCCATTAAAAACCGGCCTTTTTACATCAAAAAGTTCTGCTCAACGTAAAAAGAATGAAGAATTGGACCAACATATGAAACAGTTGATTCATATTGCTGATATTTTAATGGAAGCCTTAGCAGATTTTGAAAAAGATGTAAAAGAAATGTCAGATTTTGAAATTTCACAATTGAGCTAGAAATTTTAATTGCTAAATTTTTCCAAAAGTCCTTTTTTAAGGGCTTTTTTTGTTGTTTTATATAAGATGCCGATAAAACTGGCAACATGTTTAACCTTTAATTTTTCAGAAAATCATAATTGACTAAATCTCAAAACGGATGAGTTAACTCATCCGTTTTGAGATTGTTAAGCTTTTTTCTCAGCTTTTTTCTTTTTGTTAGGGCGGGGACGTGTTTTGCCATAAGTTCCTTTAACAATCTTTCCCCTTCTGGTTTTAATATCTCCTTTTCCCATATTGTGTTGATTTTACTACAAAATTATAAAAAATATTTATATTTCAAACTGGCAAACCAATTCCGTTCTAAATGTTTTTTAAAACAAAAGTAATATTTTGATTTATAATAAGTTGAGTTTATTCTTAAGCATTAGAGGATTAAATTCACAGGCAAATGAATTTATCCTTCTCGATATACGAGGATTTTTCGTAAAATTTGAAGTGAATGGAACGTAAAACTGTCTGTTGTTTGAGGTTGCGTTAAGGTTGTGTTGTATTTAGAAAAATACTCGTCAGTCAAGTTTCGTGTCAAGTGTATGATGTTGTATGCGTCGCAGTAATTTTTGTGGAGAGCAAGGCATAAATTTTTCAGCATAGCCGTAGCTATGGTTAAAAATTTTAACGTAGCTATCTGCAAAAAGAACAAGACTTGGTGCGACAGAATATACTAGACAAGACACTATATTTTTTGTTTCCATTGAGCAAAGTCGAAATGTTCATCGATGGAAAAAGTAAAAATTAAATTTATTTGGGATAGGATTGATTTAAAATAAATATTAATATTTCAATAAACTACTCACTTTATAAGTTTTTAATTTA
>JALSPZ010000003.1 GCA_026985675.1 Flavobacteriales bacterium | reverse complement strand
GCTGATAATTATCCATTTGAAAATGACCTGAATATCAATGATTTTGATGGAGAAAATGTAAAAGTTTATAAGGGAACGATGGTAACTGTTTTGGGAACATCATTACAAAATAAAGATATATTGGCTTTTTTCAAGAATTCCACTTGGAAAGCCATCGGATTGGAGATGGAAGGCGCTCATTATCAAAAAGCCATACAGTCGGCTTCCAAAATACGAGGAAATATTTCCAAGGATGTTAAAGTTCGTTATGCTTATTATGCATCGGATAATCCTTTGGAAACCGGTAGCACTTTGGCATCCGGGCCTCTGGGAGTAAAAGGAGTAAAACCTACATATTTGATAACAGAAAAAATTTTAGAAAAAATCTTATAACCTATGAATCAACAAAACTCATCTAATCAAGAAGTAGATATATTGGCATTTTTTGCTGCTATCGGAAAAATGTTCGGAAATTTTTTTAGAGGGATAAAAAATATTTTTCTTTATGGTATTGACCGTTTGATATGGTTGCTTGTTTTTATCAAGCGGAACCTTATCTATTTATCCATTGGTGTAATTGCCGGTTTGGTTATTGCTTTTTTCTTTAAGAGTAAATATGATAAAATTTATACTGCGGAAGTAGTGGTAAAAACCAATTTTGGATCTGGAGCCGCTTTTAGAAGTTTGATAGACTCATATAATAGTATGTTGGGCGCTAAAGATTTTGACGAATTGGCACAAGCATTACAAATGAGTAAAGAAGAGGTTAAAAGTATTAAAGGTTTTGAATTGAAAAGTGAAGTTAATGATGCTTTGCTTTTACAAGAATACGAGAATTATATTTTGCGGATGGATACAGCGGTTTATAAGTTTTTTGAATTTAAAGACTTTAAAAAAAGCATTTCACAAAACAATGATTTATATCCCTATAAGAAGGTAAAAGTATATGCGTCTAAGCCGGGAGTTTTTTACAAATTAAACAAGATCTTACCTAAGATTTTAGATGATGATACTACTTTGCAAGAAAGAATGAAACAAATTAAGTTACTTTTGAATACCAAAAAAGAGGAAAATTTGCGTTCTTTCCAAGAAATGGATTCTATGCGTAGGGTTTTTGACCAAATGTATCTGGAAATGGCAAAGCAAAGTGGGGGAGGAACGAATGTGGTGGTGAGTTCCGATAAAGTTAGAGGTCCCGAAGGTCCATACAATATTTTTTACAGCCGTGAATTTGTTCTTAAGAATTTTGAAAGAGCTATGGGACAATATGCCAATAACTTAGGTTTGATTGAAATGATTAGCTCTTTTCCCAAATACGGCTACAAAGAAAACCCGATCAAATACAATCCGTTTTTTAAATATCCTATTTTAGGCTTCCTTTCGGCATTGTTAATTTTGTTTTTGATTGAATTTTATAAATATGTTCTGAGATACGAAAAAGAAAATTTTAATAAATGATTGTAGAAAAAACATATATCAACGGGGTTTTTATTATTTCCCCCGATGTTTTTACGGATCAAAGAGGTTTTTTTTATGAATTTTTTAATCGGGATAAATTTTTTCAAGCCACAGGATTATACCCTGATTTTATTCAGGATAATTTGGCTAAATCATCCAAAGGTGTTTTGCGGGGTTTGCATTTTCAAAAAGGAAAATTTGCCCAAGCCAAACTGGTTTCGGTTTTACAAGGAAGTGTTCAAGATGTTGTGGTGGATCTAAGACCCGGTTCTACAACTTTCGGGAAGCATTTTTCTATTATTTTATCAGCGGAAAACAAAAAACAACTTTTTATACCCAGAGGCTTTGCTCACGGTTATTTAAGCTTGGCGGACGAAACACTTTTTTTCTATAAAATCGATAATGTTTATAGTAAGACCAACGAAGCCGGAATAATTTATAACGATACAGATTTACAAATCAATTGGCAACTTCCGGAATCGGAACTTATTTTATCCGATAAAGATCAAAAACTACCGGGTTTTAAAGAGTACTTAAATGTTTAATAAAAAAATTTTGGTTACCGGTGCAGGTAGTCAGTTGTCCAAAGCTTTGGAACAGATGGTAAAATCATATACTGATTTTAATTTTGATTTTAAAACCAAAATGCATTTGGATATTACGGATGAAAAAGCCATTAAACATATTTTTTCTCAAAATTCTTATGATTACTGCATAAATACGGCTGCATATACCCAAGTTGACCGGGCGGAAACAGAATCGAAGTTGGCTTATGATATCAACGCGAAAGCAGTTGGTAATTTGGCAAAGGCTTGCAATGAAAATAATTGTACTTTAATCCATATTTCAACAGACTATGTTTTTGATGGAAAAAAAAATATTCCTTATACTGAAATCGACCAACCGAACCCGATAAATATTTACGGAAAAACCAAAAAAGCAGGTGAAGATCAAGTTTTAAAATTTGCTGATAAATATTATATTATCCGTACATCCTGGCTTTACTCGGGGCAAGATAATGATTTTTATTCCAAAATATTAGATTTATCCCAAAATAAAAATGTTTTAGAGGTGGTAAATGATCAGATAGGCACTCCTACTTCCGTTTATTCATTGACTGAATTTTTATTGTCTTTATTACAAAACGATCCGAAACAATATGGAATTTATCATTTTAGCAATGAAGGAAAAGCTTCTTGGTATGAATTTGCTAAAAAAATATTGGAATTTAATGATATTAAAACAAAAATAATTCCGGTTACATCCCAAAGGTTTAAAACACCAGCACAACGACCGGCTTTTTCCGTATTGGATAAGTCAAAAGTGAAGGAAATTTTTAATTTTGTTCCGCAAAATTGGAAAGAAGCTTTAAAACTAATCATAAAAAATTATTAAAGAATGGCATTGATAAAATCATTAAATGGTATAAGTCCGAAAATCGGAAAAAAATGTTTTTTGGCGGAAACGGCAACAGTTATAGGTGATGTGGAAATCGGGGACAACTGTAGTTTATGGTTCGGGGCAATAGTTCGTGGAGATGTTCATTACATCAAGATTGGAAACAAGGTAAACATTCAGGACGGGGTAGTCATCCATTGCACTTATAAAAAATCGCCAGTAAATATTGGAAATAATGTATCCATAGCTCATAATGCAACAGTACACGGTTGTACGATTAAAGACAATGTTTTAATAGGCATGAACGCCGTGATTTTGGATGATGCAGTCGTAGAGTCTAATACAATTATTGCCGCAGGCTCGGTGGTTACCAAGGGGACAATAGTGGAAAGCGGAAGTATATATGCTGGCATTCCTGCCAAAAAAATAAAAGATATCAGTGCTGAATTACTCAAAGGAGAAATTCAAAGAATTGCTGATAGTTATATTATGTATGCTTCTTGGTACACAGAAGATTAAAAGTCGTAATAAAAACCTACACTAAACAGTCTGGCGCCATCCAAGCCATGGGTATAAAAAAGACTAACGTGTGAAACGGGGTCTGCATCCACACGAAAATCCAAATTAAAACAAGGTCCTTGAATGATTTCGTAAGGAGGTTCGTCTGACAAGACATTGCTAAAGTTGTATCCGCCTCCAAAAGAAACACCTGTAAGAAAAACCGAATCTTCCTCCGCATTCAAACCCCAATTATAATTGAATAAAACCGGCATACTGTAACTCATCCGCGTAGGAAATGTTTCGGAATATGCACCGTAAATATACCAATCTCGGGTTCCCATTCCTATTTGAGGTCTGACCTCTACGGAAACGGTGTTTTCAAAATTTATTTCTACAAAATTATAGCGGGCGATAAAAGTTAAATTAAAATCGTAACCGGTGTATTTGGGAGCTGTCATATATTGTCCGGTAACACCAATAGAAGGAAAAAATCTTTTGTATCCGTATTGAGCTTGAAGTTGTAAACTAAATCCAAAAAACAAAAATATAACTAAAGTTATTTTTCTCATAAATTTTTTTGACAAAACTACAAAAAAAAATTATTTTATTAAAATTTTAAATATTTTCTTTTTTGTGTATTAATTTTGTAAGTAACAATGATAAATTAATAAAAATTAGTTTTGAATTTGCGTTTCGTTCAATATTCTTTGAAGCATTTTCTAAGTTATATATAATTTCTTCAATATTGTTGCCGTGAATATAAGGAGCTAGTTTTTTTAAGTCGAAATTTTGTTGTGAAAAATCTAAAAAATTCAATTCCGGATTATTATAATTGATAAAAAGTGCTTGACGAAAAACTTCGGATACGAAATTCAAAAAATATTTTTGTTCTTCTCTTCCAAGAGTTGCCATTTTTTCTGACCATTCAATTAAATGAGCAACTGATTTTTTACTTTTTTTTGCTTGAAAAGCGGTCCTAACCCATTCGATAAATGCTTCTTTATATTTTTGGTCATCCTGTTTGTTGACAATTAATTTCAAAACTTCATTCCAATCACCATTAGATTGATATGCAATTTTTTTTGCTTCATTTGATGTTAGTCCTTTTTTTATAAGTTCTTCTTCGATCGTTTGAAAGGCAATAGGTTTGAATTGATGAACTTGACATCGGCTTAAAACCGTAGGCAATATAAGTGCAGGATTTTCAGCTATTAAAATAAATTTGGTATCGGTAGGAGGTTCTTCTAATATTTTCAAAAGTTTGTTATAGGTTTCATTATTCATCTTTTCTACCATCCAAATAATGAACACTTTATAATCGGCTTCATAAGGTTTTATGAGCGTCTTATGAATAATATTTTCAGCATCTTTAACCCTGATGATAGCTTGTTGATTTTCAGCATTAAGGTATTTTAACCAATCATGATAATTTCCGTAAGGGTTTTTCATTAAAAATTCTCTCCATTGCATCATAAAAGCATCACTTTCTGGTTTAGATAAGTCTTTTCGGCTTATCGTCGGAAAAATAAAATGCAAATCCGGATGAATTATTTTGGTTACCTTACTCCGACAATTATTTTTTTTATTACACAAAAGTTTATTAGCAAATGCCCATGCCGCTGCCAAAGTTCCATAACCGGTTTTTCCTGCAAATAATTGGGTTTGAGGAATATTTTTTTTCTCAATAATTTTTTGAAAATAATCTTTTAAAAATTCTTGTCCGGGAATAGAATCAAAATCCATAAAAGCAGAAATAAAATAATTGAACAAAAATACGTTTTTTTTATTAATCTCTGGTCCTAATGATTAAACTTTATACCCAACAAAATGTTTAAATATTTGAAAGAATCGGAATTGCGTCATTAAAAATATTGATTTTATTGATATATTTCAATTATAATGGCATTTTTATTGAAAATTGTTTAATAAGGTCGTCAAACTAAGTGAAGATTTTTTTATATAGTAGTGTTTTTTTTAACTTTGCTCTATTAAAAAATAAGCTAATGAAAAAAATAATTTTACTAATTTTTACATTTATTTTGGTAACAAATTTTTATGCTCAAAATAAACCTAATATAATAATCACCTCCGAACCGGTACAAAAAGTTGCACCTTTGTCAGCTCGTAAGCACTTACCTAAACCGGCAATTAAAGGTGAAGTAAATAAGAAAAGAAAAACCGGACAAAATATTATAGTACCGGGAAAAGGTTATCCCAAAGGTTTAGATCCTTTATATAATATTCAACGCAATGCAGGAACGCACCCTAACCGGTCACCAATATTGAGTTTTCAAGCGGCAAATCAAGGAGCAACCCCTTCGGATCCTACTGGGGCTGTTGGGCCTAATCATTATGTGGTAGCTTATAATTCCGCATTCAAAATTTTTGATAAAAACGGAAATGT
>JALSPZ010000002.1 GCA_026985675.1 Flavobacteriales bacterium | reverse complement strand
ATCGAATTAAACCCTAAAAATATTATTTGGAAAAACTCTCCTATAAATCCGGAATTAAATTAACATGAGTTCGATAAAAGAATCGAAGCAAAAATTCAATAAATACGTGAGATACAAACTAATTTTCTTAAACTAATGGGTTAATTTAATAAAAATTAGTGTAGTAGATTGCGTGTTTATTGGATTTTGGCTCGAAACAAAAAAATTATTTGCCAATTAAAATTATATTTCTTTAAATATTTTATGCAATACATTAAAAATCAATAATCTATAATAAATAAAGAATATTTTCTTATGTCAAACTCACGTTAAATTAGTTCTTTATTTAATTCCTTTCATCTTTTCCCCAAAATAATTTTTTTTGAAGGGTTTTGATAAATGTATTGTCATCAAATTGTATCAATTTTATTTTAAAAGGGGCTAGATAAACTTTTAACCGGGTTTCAAGCGGCAAACTATAAACCCTTGAGTCCAATGAAATCAAAAATTCGGGTTCTCTACTATCTACTTGTAGATTAATTTCCAGATTATTAGGGATAATCAACGGTCTGATGTTTAAATTATGCGGAGCAATAGGATTGATAATGAAATTTTTAGATTCGGGCATCACAATTGGCCCGCCACAACTTAACGAATAAGCCGTAGAGCCGGTAGGAGTGGAAATAATCAAACCGTCTGCCCAATAAGTTGACAAATATTCATTGTTTAAATATGCATCAACAGCTATCATTGCCGTTGTATTTTTTCTATTTACAACAAGTTCGTTTAAAGCAAAGTTAAGACCGTTTAGAATTCCTGTATCGGGGGATAAGTCAACGGCTACCAAATTTCTTTCGGAAATGGTATAATTATTTTCAAAAAAAGCTTCAACATACTTTTCCAAAAGTTCTTTTGGAACAGTAGCCAAAAATCCTAATCTGCCTGCATTTATCCCAAAAATAGGAATACCTTTGTCCCGGATGAAGGTTACGGCTCGTAGGATGGTTCCGTCCCCACCGTAAGTAAATAAAACTTCTACATCATCGGGTATATCTTTGTATGAAGTAAATGTTTGGAAGGGATCATAGCTATCCAGAAGATATTCGTTTCCTTCGGAAATATTGGTTTTGTGCTGTAAAAGTTTTTGATAAAAATCTTTTTGAAAAATTATTTGATATCCTTTTTTTGTCAGTATATCCAATAACAGAAGCAAATAGGTAAAAGATTTCTCTTGACGATAATATCCGTAAACGGCTACTTTTTTCATATCTAAATGAATAATATTTTTAGCAAAGATACAGGAAAAAAAAATTTAATTATTGAAAATTTTGTTTACAATTTCTTCTGCGCCAACAACTAATATAATATCTCCGTGTAGAAGTTTTGTAGAAGGGTCGCTTATAATTTCCATTTTATCATTATTTTTTTTCATAATGATATTTATTCCGTATTTTTTTCTAAGTTCCAATTCCTTTAAGTCTTTATTGTGAAATTTTTCAGGAACTTTGACTTCAATTAAAAATTGCCCGCTGTCTATCTCTAATTTTTCCATAATATTGGGATTGGAAATTCTTTCGGCTAATCTTCTGGCGGTAGCTATTTCAGGAAGGATAACTTCATCTGCGCCTATTTTCAATAAAACTTCTTTTTGTATCAAAGTGTTCGCTTTTCCGATTATATGATGTACATTCAGTTTTTTCATAAGGGTTATGGATAGGATGATACTCTCCAAAGCACTACTCATTCCAAAAATAATTTCATCGAATTTTTGAATTTCCAATTTTTTTAGAACATCTATATCGGTTATATCTGCTTGAACCGCTTCGTATACTAAATTCTTGATATGATTCACTTTTTCCATATCTTTATCAATTGCCAAAACATTATGTCCTTGGGCAGCTAATTGAACAGCTAATTCATAGCCAAAAGTTCCCAATCCGATAACTGCTATATCTTTATATTTTATTTT
This sequence comes from Flavobacteriales bacterium, assembly GCA_026985675.1. GTDB lineage: Bacteria > Bacteroidota > Bacteroidia > Flavobacteriales > Flavobacteriaceae > JALSPZ01. Next base: position 3,810 of record JALSPZ010000002.1, on the reverse strand, counting down.
CTTTTTCATATTCGTAAAATTTAATAAATAGTTCCTTCCGGGTATTTAATTTTGATTTTTTTTCTATTGAATAAAGTTGCCAAAGCCAAGGAGGAAGGACCTACACGTCCTATAAACATTAGGGCAATAATGACAATTTTTCCGAAGGGGCTCAATAAAGGTGTAATACCAAGCGAAAGACCAACTGTACCAATAGCGGAAACGCTTTCAAAAAGCGCTTGTTCAAATATCAAATCTTCATCTTGCAAAAGGAGTATTATACCTGTCGATAGTATAACAAAATATATAATTATAGTGGCAAAAGCTTTTAAAATATAGGTTTCGGGAATACGTCTTTTAAATAATACAACTTCTGTTTTTCCTTTTAATACTGAAAATATTGATGAAACTACTACAAAAAAATTGGTTGTTTTTACACCACCTCCCGTTGATCCGGGGGAAGCCCCGATAAACATTAATATTAATAAAATAAAAATACTTGAATAATGTAAATTGTTCAAATCAATTGTGTTAAAGCCTGCTGTTCTGGCGGTAACCGATTGAAAAAAACTATCGGTGAAATTAATTTTTCCGTTTTCAAAAAGCATAATCCCTAATGTCCCAACTATAATTAATATGAAGGTAGAAAGTAAAACGATTTTGGTGTGCAAACTCAATATTCTTTTGGAATTTTTCTTGTATTCCATCAATTCAATGATAACAAAATAACCAATTCCTCCAATTATTATCAAAAATCCAATAGTATATTTGATCAAATCATTCATTCCGGTAAGGCTGGAATCAAAAATGGAAAATCCGGCGTTACAAAAAGCCGAAACGGAATGAAAAATACCATAATAAATAGCTTTATTTATACTTAACCCTTGTAATACAAAACCTATACTCAATAAAATAGCACCTATTAATTCGGTTATAAAGGTTATTTTTAAGATATTTTGTAAAACAATTCTTGCATCTGATAAATCCAAGTTTTCTTGCATTTTAGAAAAAAACAAGCGATGTTTTAACCCGACATTTCCTTTTAAAATCAATAAGAAAGAGGAAGTTAAGGTCATTATACCAATGGCACCTGCCTGCATCAGAAACAAGATTATCAATTGTCCGAATACATTAAATCCGGAGGTAGGAACACAGGTTAAGCCTGTTACACAAACCGCAGAAGTTGAAGTAAAAAAAGCATCAATCCAGCTTAAACCCGCTTGATGTTTTACAAGGGGCAACTTTAATAACAAAGTTCCAGTAAAAATAAGTATCAAAAAGGACAAAATAAGATACTGCCAAGGATTCAATTTATTCAATAAGAATTTCATTGATTTTTTTATGTAAATTTATAACAAATCAAGCAGAAAAAAACTGATATTAGGAATAATTTGCAAATTTGTATAAAACTTCGTTAATGTATTACATAATCAAAACTTATTAACTTTTATACACTAAATATTTATCCTTATATTTGCACAAATAAAATTTTATTGAATTATGTTTGATAATTTAACATCAAAATTAGATAAAGCATTACACGTTTTAAAAGGACACGGTCGTATTACCGAAGTCAATGTTGCCGAGACTTTGAAAGAAGTGAGAAGGGCACTTTTAGACGCCGATGTCAATTATAAAATTGCAAAAGATTTTACCAAAAAGGTTAAAGAAAAAGCTCTTGGACAAAATGTTTTAACGACGCTTCAACCCGGTCAATTACTGGTAAAAATCGTTAAAGACGAATTGACGGAATTAATGGGGGGAGAGACAGCCGGTCTCAATCTTTCGGGAAATCCTACCGTTATACTTATGTCCGGTTTGCAAGGTTCCGGTAAAACTACTTTTTCGGGCAAATTAGCCAATTGGTTGAAAACCAAGAAAACCAAACAACCTTTATTGGTAGCGGCTGATGTATATAGACCTGCTGCAATTGATCAATTGAAAGTCGTAGGAGAGCAAATCGGTGTGGAAGTATATACTGAACCGGAAAATAAAAATCCGGTGGAAATTGCTAAAAATGCTATTGAATATGCCAAGAAAAACGGAAAAAATGTAGTGATTATAGATACAGCCGGTCGTTTAGCGGTTGATGAGGAAATGATGAATGAAATTTCAGCAATTCATCAGGCGGTTCATCCGCAAGAGACTTTATTTGTAGTAGATGCGATGACCGGTCAGGATGCGGTTAATACCGCCAAAGCTTTTAACGACCGTCTGGATTTTGAAGGAGTGGTTTTGACCAAATTGGACGGAGATGCACGTGGTGGAGCAGCGCTGTCCATTAAGTCAGTTGTTAATAAACCTATTAAATTTATTGGAACCGGTGAAAAAATGACCGATATCGATGTTTTCCACCCCGACCGTATGGCGGACAGAATTTTGGGAATGGGTGATGTGGTATCGTTGGTAGAACGGGCGCAAGAACAATTTGACGAAGAAGAAGCTCGTAAATTGCAGAAGAAAATTGCTAAAAATCAATTTGGTTTTGATGATTTTCTCAAACAAATTCAGCAAATCAAAAAAATGGGTAATATCAAAGACTTGATGGGGATGATACCCGGAATGAGCAAAGCTATGAAAGGAGTGGATATAGATGATGATGCATTCAAAGGAATTGAAGCCATTATTTATTCAATGACACCCAAAGAAAGAAGAAATCCTGCGATTATAAACGGAAGCAGAAAAAAACGTATTGCCCGAGGTTCGGGAACCAATGTGCAGGAAGTCAATCAATTATTAAAACAATTCAATCAAATGTCCAAAATGATGAAGATGATGCAAGGTGGAAAAGGAAAGGCTATGATGAATATGTTCAAAGGTATAAGGTAATTTATTAGACAAAATTATATTTAACTAACTAAACGATTGGAAAAATACCTAATTTAATTAATGATTATCATAGACGGAAAACATACAGCCGAAGAAATCTATTCGGAATTACGTAAAGAAACCGAAAAAATAGTTTCATCGGGAAAACGACCGCCTTCTTTGGTTGCTATTTTGGTTGGTAATGATCCGGCGAGCACTCATTATGTTAGGAGTAAAGAAAAAATTGCAAAAAAAATCGGATTTTCATCACAGACAATTCATTTTCCCATATCTATTACACAAGAGGAATTGTTGCAAGAAATAAAAAAATTAAACAATAATCCTGATATTGATGGATATATTGTGCAGCTTCCTTTACCTAAACATATCGACGAACAAGAAATAATTTTTGCAATTAACCCCGACAAAGACATCGACGGATTTCATCCTCTGAATTTAGGAAAAATGTTAGTGCAATCGGAAGGTTTTTTGCCGGCTACACCTTATGGGATTTTGGAGTTGATTAAACGTTACGATATAAATACCGTAGGAAAAAAAGTTGTGATAATCGGAAGAAGTTTAATCGTAGGACGTCCTTTGAGTATTTTGTTAAACCAAAAACATGTGGGCGGAAATGCAACGGTTTGTGTCGCACATAGTAAAACAAAAAATTTAAAGAAATTGACCCTATCCGCAGATATTTTGATAACCGCCTTGGGAAAACCGGAATTTGTAACCGCCGATATGGTCAAAGAAGGTGTTGTAGTCATTGATGCCGGTATAAATCAAATTGAAGACAAAAATTCTGCAAAAGGATATAAATTGGTAGGGGATGTAAAATTTGATGAGGTTTCTAAAAAAGCATCTTATATAACACCCGTTCCCGGTGGAGTAGGACCTATGACCATTGCGATGTTAATGGTAAATACGATGCGGGCTTATAAGAATAAAATAATAAGTTAATTTGAATTTATATTATTCTTTTTACCAAACTCAACCGATGCGAATAACGTTTGAATTGCA
>JALSPZ010000001.1 GCA_026985675.1 Flavobacteriales bacterium | reverse complement strand
GGCCAAATTATAATACAATTCCGCCGATTGTTTATTGCCTTGCAAAGCTTTTTCATACATTTCAACGGCTTTTTGATAATTTCCTTGTTTATAAAAGGTATTGCCTTTTTTGAAAAAATCATCTTGTGTTTGGGCAAAAACCGAAAAGTTGAGTAAAAAAATGAGTGCTAATATATATCGTTTCATTTCTTATATTTTTTTATCAATTATGTTCATCAAATTTTCCGTTATTTTCAAATCTTTTTCCAAAGTTCCAAAATTTGCAGGCGTATATCTTGCCATTTCGCATCTGTTTAATACTTGCATTAGCTCATCAATTGTAGAATTATCGATATTTTTATCACTCAGCAATTTTTTGATATTTTCTTTGGATAAAGCGGAAGTATCCATACGCAATTTGGCTTTTAGAAAATTATAAACGGCTCTTTCCAAACTCGTATAAAATTTATCTTTATCGTTCAAATGCGCTTTGGCTTCTTTGAGATATTTTTTAGCCAAAAGACTTTGTTTTTTGGAACGAACGGTTGTCTCGTCAATCACTCTGTTATCCGAATATTTTTTGTAACCGAATAATATCAATGCCAATAAAACCGCCGTAAGCAGCAAGCCGTAAAATGTTTTGGTTTTATAAAATGTAGTATGTTTTTTAGGGACAAAATCGGCGTTTTCTTTGATAAATCTAAAATCATTTGCTTGAAAATCCTGATTTGAAACAACACTATTTTCGGTATAATTTCCTTTTCCTTTGGCAATGATTACAATATCATCGGTTGTTTTGGTTATATATTTTCCTTGTGCGGGATCAAAATACGAAAAACTTATCCCGGGAATTATAAATTTTCCCGGTTTATTGGGAATCACCACATATTCATCCTTTACCGAACCTTTATTGCCGGCAAAGGTCGTTCTGACATTTTCCGTATGTTTGGGATCATAGACTTCCAAATCTTCGGGGGTTTTCAATTTGGGCAAATCAAACAATTTTAAATTTCCCGTTCCCGAAACTTGTAAGCTTATGTTTACGGGATCACCGGTTTTTACTTCATTATTATCTACTTTTACAGAAAAATCAAATTGACCGACTGCTCCGGTAAAATCCAAAGGTTTATCCTTTTCGGGTAAATCTTTTACTTGAATGGTTTTGCTTCCGGACGAAAGTTTGATTCTTTCCAATTCAAAATCCCTTATTTGAAAAAATCCCATCTGACGAATCACCGGTTTTTCTATATCGATACTTAACGTCAAAGGTTTTATTTTCAATTTTCCGGTTTGCTGTGGAAATAATAATTTCTTTTTCAAGATATAATAGACATAATCTTTTCCGTTAAAAGTTCCTTCGTAAGGACCGGAAATATTCCTATCGACATCTTGCGCCCAAAAGCCGTTGAACTGCGGTTGAGAAAGTTCTTGATAATTTTGAACGCCATATTTTTTGGGAATATATAACCGATAAGTCAGCCCGACCGCTTCGTTGATATAAGGATTGTTTTTGGTCAATTGGGCTACTAAGAGTATATCTTTGGTATTGATGCTTTGCGTGGTTCCGGTGGATGGAAGGGTTCCATTTGAAACTTGCGGACGGGGATTCGGTTTAATAACTCCCTTGGTTACATCTATGGTAATCGGTTGGGTTTGATAAACTTTATCTCCGACTGAAAATTTGGCAGGTTTTATAACAAATTTGCCTGTTTTCTCGGGTTGTAGCGTATATGTATAGGATTTCTTGTAGGACGAACGACCGTTGATATAAGAAAATTCTTGTGAAACAAAAGGTCCCATTGCACGAAATCCTTCAAAGGACGGGGGAGTAATTCTTCCGTCATCTATATCATTTGACGTGCCTTGTGCTATAAAACTGATTCTAACTCTATCATCGGTAGTTATTTGATTGTTGGAAACACGTGCATAAAATTTTACTTGTGCCTGTGTTCCATACAATATAATGGTAAAGAGTAATAGAAATAATTTTTTCATCCGCTTAATTTTTTACATACTGCAAAATTCATTGTTTTTACAGCAAAAAATATGCCTGCAATATGCAAAAATAACTTAATTTGAGTTAAAAATTTTATAATTTTTTTTGAAAATTATCCTTTTGAGTATCTGCTTGAAAAAAGTTGCTACATATATCCCCCCCGAAAAAAACTATTATCAACACAGCGGATCTTGCAAAAATGATGATTTAATAAAAACCTTCAAAATTGTTTTTAATATTATTTATTTGTTGTTTATTTGAATAAAAACTATAAAATTTAGGTAACTGATCATTTTTTATTTCCACCTTAGCTTGCTTTACTTCTTCTAATTTTAAGTAATATTTACCTATAAGCTTTGAGTTTGTATGAATTTTAAAATAATTTATAGCTTCTAAGTTCTTAACATAAAAAAAATGAAGTTTTGAAAATTCCGTTCTATGAAAAGCTCTAAATATACGATAGTGACTATTTTTATATTTTTTAGTGAATAGATTTTTATTTGAAATATGGAAAAAAAATTCATAATAATTTGGCAAATTTCTGTTTTTATAAAATGAAATTATGCTTTTTCTTTCCGGTTTATTTTTTTTAGAAAGGCTAAATTTATATTCATCATTTGATGACTTTATCCTTTCTACAATTTTATTTTTATCAGTCATTCTACGGGTAAGTTTTTTGTGTCTCCAAAAACCACCAAATAAATATACACCAATTCTGTTATAGGGGAGCTTGATGCTATCCGGAATATTTGTTTTAAAGTCAATAATTTTGTATAAATATATATCCGGCAAAAGTATTTTTGATTTTTTATGACTTTCTCCATAATCAACTTTTAGTATCCCCGAAAATGTTTCTTTATAGTTTGTATTTAATAATTCAATATCAATTAAAAATTTGTAATAAATAACAGTATCTGTTTTTTTAAATTGTTTATACGCATTTAATATCAAATTTTTCAAATGATTTCTAGGATTATATTTTGTTGAAATCTCTATGCGATTTAACACATTAGGGCAATCTATATGTATCGTATTATTTTTAATTTTGGTCAAATCAATGTCAAATTTTTCACAATACACTATCGATATTTTTTTATATTTTTTATCTAATATAAACTCTCCGTTTTCGTCGGAATATGTAGCAAGCTTATGATTAGTATAAATTACAGCATTAACTATTGGTTTTCCAAGTTTATCTTTTATATAAAATGTATTGTTCTGTGCGAACAAAACATTTATACTAACAAATATTAAAACAAATAATACACTTTTCATAGATTTATTTTTATAAAAAGAACTTGAATTAAAAAAAATTCAAGTTCTTTTTATTTCTACTATTCAACAGCAGCAGATGCGTTGCCGGCATGTTCCCAAGCACATACTAAGTCATACCAAGCTGATTCTTCATCCATGCCTACACAGTCACTTGTAAAAAATCCACCAATGTCCGCTCCAACAGCTCTTAACCACCTCCAAAGATTTCTGTTTTGATCATCCGCATGAACAAAATCATACCAAGGGTGATTCGGATTGATATAAGCTTCATACCAATACGCATAGCTAGCTTTCGCTTGATAACATTGCGCTATTATATATCCAAATTCATTAGCATTTTCACTTTCCACATCTACATTAACTTTATAATTATTATAAATATAATTTATCAAATTATCGATACTTGAATTAAAATTATCCGGTGTAATATTATAATTAGCATCATTAACAATACTAAATAAACTATCCACTAAAACAATACCTTCATTACTATAATTAATACCATCATAATTTTTACTCCTGATAATATCACTTGGTTTGGTATTATGGTTTATTTGATTTGTAATGGAAAATACTTTTCTTATAGAGTTCCAATTATTATCTGATTGTAAATATTCTTTTGATATTTCAAACCGTTCTTTTGCAGAACTCCTATTTACATCACAATTTTGTGCTACATAATCTAGTAATTTATTATGTCTTATTCCCATTTTTGTAAAATAAGCATCAATTTTTCCCTGTTCAGCATTATTACTTTTTTTACACGATTGAAAGAAAAACAAAAATGCTGCAATAAACAAGCTTAAAGATAAAACGATTTTTTTCATAACATTATTATTTTTAATTAAACAAATTTTATACCAAGTCCCTTTAAAACCTTCCACTTGGTGGGGAAGTCCGCTTCACCTTACGAGTGTAACAGGCTTCCAAACCTATTGTTTAACTCAAAAATGTTTATCTTTGCATCGCTAAACAAAAGTTTGGCTTTTCATGGGAAAATTGCTGAAAGTTTCCCAGACCACAGGCAATTTTCCCTCTTGTTTTATTTGATTTGAAACTATGTCATAGGCAATAATTTTATGTTTTAACTACACAAAGAAAAAAAAAAACGAAATAACAAAATTTTTTATAAAAATTTTAAATTTTAATTGAATTTGTAATTTTTATCAGGTTGAAGTTTAAAATTTTAAAAGACAATATTAATCTTGCTACCATTTTTATTTATATAAATTCAAATTATACTAACAAAATTATTTTATAAAAACAAAAAGGTTTTGGCGACATTTTTGCCCATAAAAGCAAAAATGATGACAAAACCTTGTAAAATTATTGATAAAATTCCATTTCCGTGCTATTTTTTTAATAATTAAAGTAATATTTAGAACGGAATTGATCACAAAATCTTTTTTTATATATTACTGTCAGATAAAACTTTTTTTCAAAAGCGGGATTTCACAAAGATTTCCCACTTTTTTAAATATTTAACGTGAATTCAAGATAAGAAAATATTATTTATTATAGATTGTTGATTTTTAATGCATTGCGTAAAATATTTAAAGAAATATAATTTTAATTAGCAAATAATCCGAAATGTATCAGGAATATCAATACCAATGTTATTATTAGGTGTTCTCGATACAAAGTTCTCGATACATTTTTGATTCCTACCATCAGCAAAAACACTCGAACTGACATAAACATTATTTAGCAAAACACTGTCACATCGAGTGATTTTTATGAGTAAGCGAATAAAAATTGTATCGAGATGACATCGAGTGTTCCATTGATGAATGAAATGGAAAGTATTGAGATACACATTATAATTTCAAATAATTTTCAGATAATTTTTTATGTAAAATTTTTATGATAAAATAGACAATATTTTTCAAAAAAAATGCATATTTGTTTTATTGAAAAATTTAATTAAATGAATTATAAATCTGATATAGAGATAGCACAATCCGTAAAACCTTTCAAAATAAAAAAAATTGCTAAGAAACTGGGAATTTCATCAGAAGATATAGAACCCTATGGGAAATATAAAGCCAAACTTCCGTTGTTTTTGATTGATGAAGAAAAAGTCAGACAAAATCATTTGATATTGGTAACAGCTCTAACTCCAACACCTGCCGGAGAAGGAAAAACAACTGTAAGTGTTGGTTTGGCGGACGGATTGAATTTTATAGGTAAACAAGCCACAGTTGTATTACGTGAACCCTCTTTGGGTCCGGTTTTCGGAATCAAAGGTGGAGCTGCCGGTGGAGGTTATGCACAGGTAATTCCTATGGAAGATATCAATTTACATTTTACGGGAGATTTTGCAGCGGTTGAAAAAGCCAATAATTTGCTTTCGGCACTGATTGATAATCATTTACATCACGGGAATAAATTAAAATTGGACGTTCGACAAATTTTTTGGAAAAGAGTGATGGATATGAATGACAGGGCTTTACGCAACATTGTTATCGGTTTGGGTGGAAAAAATAACGGAGTGCCGCGTGAAGACGGTTTTAATATTACTCCTGCTTCCGAAATTATGGCTATTCTTTGTTTGTCAGAAAATTTAGAAGATTTAAAACAAAAAATGGCGAATATTTTGATTGGAATCAATATGGACGGTGAACCAGTTTATGCACGTGATTTGCACGCACAAGATGCCATGACGATTTTATTGAAAGATGCTATCAAACCTAATTTG